>JALOPC010000040.1 GCA_025454095.1 Syntrophales bacterium
TCGAGGTGACGATGGCATTGCGAAGGCCCATGACCCGGATGGCCTTCATCATCTCGCAGCAGCAGCCGCAGCAGTTGCAGATGTAGGCGGCGCTCTTCTTCACGTTGTCCCCCGTCTGGGCGAGGCCCTGCTCCTTGCACTGCTCGAGAATCTTCATGGCCTCCGCCGTCGAGACGGGCCGGGCAAAGCCGTTCTTTACCAGGATCTCCGCGCCCATGTTGAGGGCGATGCAGTTTTCCTGGGGCCTGTCGCACGCCTTCCCGAGGTGGGAGGCCTTGTGCCGGCAGGCACAGATCGACACGGACGCCGCCGTGGCCGTCTCGATGAGCCGCGACGCCCGCTCCCAGTCGAGGATCTCCGTGTGGTCCCCCGGTCGTCGCCGTGCATGTAGGCGTCGAAGAGCCCCGCAAGCTCCTTCAGGGGAAGCGTGCCGTCGGTGCGCATGAAGGTGTACTCGAAGAACCCGATGACCACGGGCGCCAGCGACACGTAGCGGCGCCTGCCGCGGCCGATGTCGATCACCAGCCCCCTCAGGGCCATCGCGGTGATCCAGTCATCGAGGCGGGCCGCCTCCATGCCCAGCTTTCTCGCGAGCCTCTCCACGGTGACGAAGCGCGTCGGGATCTGCCGGGCGATCGCTGCGTCCTCGGGGGAGAAGAGGATTTTCAGGATCTCCATGAAATGGGGGGAGTCGGGGGCCCCCGTCACGTTTCGGTCGAGGCGCTGCTGCAGGAGGCGGTATTCCTTGTCCGGATTGTGGATGTGTCCCATGGGTCACCCATATCACAGTGGGCGGTTGAAAGCCACCCGCCGGCTTCGCTGCCTCGTACGCTCTCCTTTTCGATTTACCTCGGGTTGCCGGTCGTGGTATTTTTTAACGTAACGAATCGACGAGGTGCCGGATGAAGAGGCGTGACTTTCTGAAGTGGACGGCCGTTTCCTCGGCGGGGCTGGCGCTGCCCTGCGGCCTGCCCGCTCTGGGCCGCATCGCGCAGGCCGCACAGGGGCCCGATCTCGTCGTGGCCAAGGGGGCCTCGACGCCGCAGACCGTGCGTGCGGCCCTGGACGCCCTGGGCGGGATGAAGCGCTTCGTCGCGAAGGGCGACGTCGTGATCCTGAAGCCCAACATCGGGTGGGACCGCAACCCGCAGTACGCCGCGACCACCAACCCCGACGTCGTCGGCGCCCTGTCGAAGCTCTGCTACGAGGCCGGGGCGAAGAAGGTGCGCGTCTTCGACAACACGGTGAACGACGCGCGGCGCTGCTACAGGCAGAGCGGGATCGCCGATGCGGCAGCCGCCGCCGGGGCCGAGATGGTCCACATGGACAGCCGCAAGTACCGGGACGTCAGGCTCAACGGGACGGCCCTGAAGTCCTGGCCCCTGTACGGCGAGATCTTCGAGGCGGACAAGGTGATCAACGTCCCCATCGCCAAGACCCACAGCCTCTCGAAGCTCACCCTGGGCATGAAAAACTGGATGGGCGTCATGGGGGGCGTGCGGTTTCGCGTCCACCAGCGCCTCGACGAGAGCCTCGTCGATCTCATCCGGGTCATCAAGCCGACGCTCACCGTGCTCGACGCCGTCCGGATCCTGACGGCCAACGGACCCACCGGAGGCGACCTCGGCGACGTGAAACGCCTCGACACCGTCGTCGCGGGAACGGACCAGGTGGCCGTCGACGCCTACGGGGCCACCCTGTTCGGGATGAAGGGGAGCGATCTCGAGCACGTCAGACTCGCCGCGAAGGCGGGCCTCGGGGTCATGGACCTTTCGAAACTCCAGATCAGGAGGATCGGTGTCTGAGCTGACGTTGACGCGCGCGAGACGCATCGTCCAGGGCCTGTTTCTCGCCCTGTTCCTGTTTCTCTTCATCCAGACGGAGTCGAAGGGGACCGACGAACTGGGCTGGCCCGTCAAGCTCTTTCTCGACTTCGACCCGCTGATCTTCCTGACCACCTTTCTCTCCTCCCACCGCGTGGAGGGGCTCTTCTGGCTGTCGCTCATCCTCGCGGGGCTCACCGTCGTGCTGGGGCGGGTCTTCTGCGGCTGGGTATGCCCCCTGGGCACGCTCAACAACCTTGCGGGAAGCCTCCGGAGGAAACGGCCCAAGCCCCCCGGCCCCGGATGGTTCCGGGTCAAGTATTACATCCTCGCCGGCCTTCTCGCCTCGTCGCTCTTCGGCGTGCAGCTGGCCGGGGTGCTGGACCCCATTTCGCTCACCATTCGTTCCTTCTCGCTGTCCCTCTACCCGGCGGCGAGCTATGCGATCACGTCCCTCTTCGACGCGATCTACCGGCTCAACCTCCCCCTCGTCACCCCCGCCTCGGAGGCCGTCTACGGCGTGCTGAAAAAGACGGTCCTTCCCTTCCAGCAGCCCTGGTTTGCGCAGGGGACCTTCATCGGCCTGCTCTTCCTCGGCGTCCTGGCGCTCAACCTCGTGCAGCGGCGTTTCTGGTGCCGGTTCCTCTGCCCGCTGGGGGCGCTGCTGGGGCTGCTGTCGCGGCACTCCGTCCTGCGCCGCAGCGTGAGCGAGGAGTGCGATGCCTGCGGGGCCTGCGCCGGGGTGTGCCAGGCCGACGCCGTGCCCGCCGGCAAAGACGAGTGGAGGGCCTCGGAGTGCCTCGTGTGCAACAACTGCGACGATGTGTGTCCGAAGAACGCCGTGAGCTTCGGCCTGATGAAGGGGCGCCCCCGGGGGGGGCTCGACCTGGCGAGAAGAAACGTGATGGCCTCCGTGTTCGCAGGGGCCTTCGCCGTGCCGCTGCTTCGCATCTCTCCGCTTGCCCGGCCGCGGATGTCGGACGCGAAGATCATCCGGCCGCCCGGCTCGCTCGGGGAAGCGGCCTTTCTCCAGAGCTGCGTGCGCTGCGGCGAGTGCATGAAGGTGTGCATCACGGGGGGTCTGCAGCCGACCCTGCTGGAGGCCGGCCTGGAGGGGCTCTGGACGCCGGTGCTCGTGCCGCGGATCGGGTACTGCGAGTTCGGCTGCACCCTCTGCGGCCAGGTCTGCCCCACGGGGGCCATCCGCAAGCTGCCCCTGGAGGCAAAACAGCAGGTGCGGCTGGGGCACGCCGCCATCGACAAGGGCCGCTGCCTGCCGTTTGCCCACGCCACCCCCTGCATCGTCTGCGAGGAGACCTGCCCGACGCCGAAAAAGGCGATCTGGCTCGAGGAGGTGGCCGTGAAGGACCGCGAGGGCCGGTCGATCCGCCTGCAGCAGCCCCACGTGGACCTCACGACGTGCATCGGGTGCGGGGCCTGCGAGAAGCACTGTCCCGTCGTCGGCCAGCCCGCGATCGCCGTCACGAGCGCCGGCGAGTCGCGCACGGAGGAGCATCAGCTTCTCCTGCGGGCGCCGGCCGGGACGCCCTG
Source organism: Syntrophales bacterium (assembly GCA_025454095.1). Classification (GTDB taxonomy): domain Bacteria; phylum Desulfobacterota; class Syntrophia; order Syntrophales; family UBA2192; genus UBA2192. The sequence continues at coordinate 3,375 of JALOPC010000040.1, forward strand.
CGCGTAGGGCGGCTTCGAGGGTCGACGCCGGTTACGCCTTCGTTTTCTGCCGTTCCTTGTAATGCCTGATAATGACGAAGATCCCCTGGTCGAATACGCGAATCGTGCGGTTGAGCGTCTCCACGGCCCGGTGGGCGTCGATGGCGGTGACGAAGAGGGCCTGGAAATCCGCGAAGAGCCAGATGTGGCGTCTCATCATGATGAGGGCGTAGATCGCCTCCTCCATCGGGACCCCCTTCCGGGCGTTCTCTTCGGCGTAGTCGGTGAAGTACTTTTCCAGCTTCTTGTAGGGCTTTTCGTCGAAGTAGACGGCCCGGAAGTTCTTGTAGAAATCGAGGGCGAAGTTGGTACAGTCATCCTCTTTCCGGGCGTGAAACCAGGGCGTGTGCGGGTTCGACCTGACGGCCCTGCACCACTGCGCGGCGATCTTGTCGGCGTGTCGCTCCGTCACTTCCAGCAGCTTGTCGGCAAATGCGTACATGAAATCGCTCCTCCTGAAGATGTGGGTCGTTGTCGGTTGGAGACGGCCGAACGATTCGGTGCGGGACGGAGAGGACCGGCAGAGGATGTGCCGCGTGGAAGATCGGACTATTCCCGCAGAACCGATCACGTGCAAGTAAATTTGCGATGCATCGGGGTGCGCGAACGCTGCCGGGAACGGAAGTGCGGGGACGGGGACCGGGTGCCCCGGATCCGCAGCAGCCCCGCCGGATCAGGCCATCAGGTCGATGATGCCCCCCTTGCGGGGTTTCCGGCCGACCTCGACGGCGCCTTCCCGCGACAGACGGTAGGTGGGGGATTCATCGGTTCGCAGGGCGGCATGGTACAGGTCGATGACGACGGCGCCATGCGTCTCGTCGTGGACGAGGACAAACCCCTCGGCGGCGACGCGCGGCAACGGAGGGGCATGCCCCCTGCGGCCTTCGCCGGATCCCGCGGGGATCAGCGCTCCGGCCGGGGTACTTCCCTGCGCGGGGATCGTCCGATCCGGGTTGCCCGTCCAGGTTGTTCCGTCGATCCTCATGAAATCCCACTGCGGCTGTCCCCCCGGTGGGGAGGGACTCGTCGATCCATCGGTCAGCCCTTACCCGATTGCGCCTGTTCGTTCAGGCCTTCTTCTTCGAGAAAAAGTTGATGAGGAAGTCAGTCTGTGCCGGCGAAAGGTCATACTTCAGCGCCGCCTCTTCAATGAGCTTGCTTTTCGTTTTTCCCTCTTCCAGGTTGTCGGAGATCCACTTGATGGCCTTTCTGATCTCCTCGCCCTCGGGCATCATCTGAGACATCTTTTTTTCCCCTCCCCTCGAAAAATGACCGGCCGCCGTAACCGGCGGGCCTGTCGTGCCCGTTACTATAATGGAAAGGCCCCGTTTTGTAAAGGAAATACCTCGATCCCCCTCTTGGCAATTCCCGCATTTTACGGTATGGTTCTTATCACCACGCATCAGGGGGTCGCACGATGGCCGCTGCCGTCTATTTTTCCGATAAATTCAGCGAAGATACAATCGGACGCCTCTTCGAGAGAGCCCTGGCCGACACGGCCGGCAGGATCGGGACCGAGGATCGCGTCGCCGTCAAGCTGCACTTCGGCGAGGAGGGGAATACCCGTTTCGTCTCCCCGGCGAACCTGCGGCCCCTTCTGGCCTGCCTGGCAAAACACAATGCCAACCATTTCCTGACCGACGCCAATGCCCTGTACCGGGGCAGGCGCCACAACGCGACGGATCACCTGGAGATTGCCCGGAAACACGGGTTCGGTGCCCTCGGGGTGCCCGTTCTCATTGCCGACGGCGAGCGGGGCGAGGAGGAGGCGGAGATCCCGGTTGCGGGGAAGATTTTCCGCAAAGTCCGCATCGCCCGCCGCATCGCCGAGGCCCGGGCCCTCGTCGTCGTGTCCCATTTCAAGGGGCACATCCTCTTCGGTTTCGGCGGGGCCGTCAAGAACCTGGGGATGGGGTGCGGATCGCGGGCGGGGAAGCTCGAGATGCATTCCACCCTCAAGCCCTCCGTGGGCGAGGGCTGCACCCTCTGCGGCAAGTGCGTCGACGTCTGCCCGGCCGACGCGATTCTCCTGGGGGAGGACAGGGCCGTCATCGACCCCGATCAGTGCGAGGGGTGTGCGAGCTGCATCGCCGCCTGCGAGTTCGATGCCGTCGAAATCCCCTGGATGGCCCTGGCCGCCAGTGCCGTCATGGAGCGGACGGCCGAGTACGCCCTGGGGGCCGTCAACGGCAAGCCCTGCATCTGCGTGACCTTCGTCAACAACATCGCAAAGGACTGCGACTGCATGGCCGACAGCGAGCTGATCGGGCGCGACGTGGGGATCGTCGCTTCCGTCGACCCCGTGGCCTGCGAGCAGGCCGCCTTCGACCTCGTGAGGGCGCAGCACGGCAGCGTCGATATCTTCAAGCGGGCGACCCGGGTCGACGGGACCCACATCCTCGGCTACGCCGAGTCCATCGGGCTGGGCACGCGGAACTACGGCCTGGTCCGGCTGTGAGAGAAAAGAGAAGGCGTCGTGAGCGCAACCGCGGCCGCGCGATCCTGCGGGTACGGTTCATGCATCCTGTGTCAGAAGCGCCCGGGTCAGATCCGGGAAACCTCAACCGTCCGCAATCATGGAAAAACACGAACTCAACGAGCCCAAGACCCGAATCCTGATCGTCGACGACCACGTGGAGCTGCGGGACATGCTCCGGGAGGCGATGGACATTTCCGGCTACGACTGCCTGACGGCGGGCAACGGCCGCGAGGCCCTGGAGTGCCTGGCCGTCCACACCGTCGACGTGGTCCTGACGGACATCAAGATGCCGGAGATGAACGGCCTCGAGCTCACGGAACACATCAAGCGGAAATACGACGTGGGTGTCATCGTGATGACGGGCTACACCGACGACTTTTCCTACGAGGACATCATCACGAAGGGGGCCAGCGACTTCATGGTCAAGCCCGTGGCCATCCCCGAACTCACGCTGCGGATCAAGCGCGTGGCGAGGGAGAGGGCGCTCCTGAAGGAGCGAAACCATGCCATGGAGAAGCTCCGGGAGAGCGAGCAGCGCTACCAGGAGTTGAGCATCACCGACGGACTCACGAAACTCTTCAACTCGCGCCAGTTCTACGCGGTCCTCCACGGGGAAATCGAGCGGTCCAACCGCTACGACCACCCGCTCTCCGTCCTGATGCTCGACATCGACGACTTCAAGAAGTACAACGACACCTACGGGCACCTGGAAGGCGACCGCGTCCTGTCGAGGTTTGCCGAGATCATCCGCGAGTGCCTCCGCCAGACCGACTCGGCCTACCGGTACGGCGGCGAGGAGTTTGCCGTGATCCTGCCGGCCACCAAGGGCGAGCAGGGGATCATCACCGCCGAGCGCGTGCGGATCGCCCTGAAGAACGAGATCTTCAAACCGCGCCCCGACACCGACATCCGGGTCACCGTCAGCATCGGGCTTGCCCAGCACGCCAGGAACGAAGAGATGATGGACTTCCTGCGCCGCGCCGACCAGAACCTCTACAGGGCCAAGGCCGCCGGGAAGAACCAGGTCTGTTTCACGCAACAGCCCTGAGCCCCGCCTCTTTCTTTTGCGCACACCCGAACGATGACTATGAAGGGGAACCCCTGCCCGTTCAGGGGTCACGAGAAGAAGGCGTCGATCTCCCGGAGGAATTGCTGCGGGTCTTCCGTGGCCGAGGCTTTTTGCTCCATGAGGCAGGGGCCGCTCCTGTCGCGGTTGAGCAGGATCGGTACGGTCTCGCCGGCAACAAGCGGAACGGCGTGCTGCCCCAGCAGGGCGACGGCACGGGCGGACGCCCTCCGGGTGGAGATCCGGGCAATCATCCCCCCCGTGGCGACGACGAGCTTCGCCGCCGCCAGGCCGATGGCGCGGTCGTGGAGCTCGCAGCCGATAAAGCGCCCCCGGCAGTCCCGGATGCACTCCACGAGCGGCCGGAGCCCTTCCTTGACAGAGGAAAAGACCATGCGGTCCTCGTGAAAGAGGGCCAGGCTGTAACGGTCGAAATCGGGCGTCAGCATCCCAGGAACCGCCGCAGGGGCACCGCGGCCCAGGCGGCCGCCACGGCCCACAACAGGTTCGAGGCGGCCAGGGAAACGGCCAGCCCCCCGATGAAGGACCAGGAAAGCCCCATGAGGAAGTGGTCGGTGACGGCAAGCCAGGGGAGCTGGATCGCGAAGGCGAGCATCACCGCCGCGACAGGACGAAATCCCCGCTCGGCGAAGTGCCCCGCGAAAAACCCGAGGAGTGCGTTTCCGAAGAGGATGAACGGGTTTCCCATGGCGGCCGCCGCGTAGAGGGACCCCACGGATCCCGCGACGAGGCCGGCCCACCGGCCGAGGAGCAGGGCGGCCAGAAAGATCGCCGCCTGGAAGACGTGGATCTGGAAGCCCCACGGCGTGGACAGGTTGATCGTCCCCAGGATGTTGGGAAGCAGGACGAGGACGGCCAGGGCGCCGATCGTCTTTTCGTTCCAGCGGGCTTCGGTTCGCGTCAGTGCTTGGGGCATGTCGTAGACCTCCTTCCTTGAAGGCCTACCTTACCACAGCCGTCCGCGGTTTTGCATCGGGTTTGTTTCCGCTTACCGCTTCTTTTCGACGAGGGTCCTCACCCGCCTGGCGGGGATGGATTCGCGGATCCGCGGCGCTCCGCGGTGAAGGTCCGGAGTTTCTTGTGTTGGCCCCCCTCCTGTGTTAAGAAGGCCGACGGAGGAATCGATGGCCGTTCCCGGAAATTTCGTATCGCTCACCCATATCGCCATGACGCGGGTCCTCCCCGCGGTGCATCGGTTCCTCGAAGGCTGGGAACAGAAGGCAAACAAGATCCCCGACCCCGAGCTGCGGCGCCAGGCCCTCATGAGCATCGCGAACAAGACCTTCCACTGCGAAGGCGGCGGGATCTACACCCTGCTTGCGGGGGAGCATGCCCGGGAGACGATGCGCTTCATCGTTGCCTACCAGACAATCAGCGATTACCTCGACAATCTCTGCGACCGGGGGACGTCGCGCGACCCGGAGGATTTCCGGACCCTGCACACGGCCCTGGCCGACGCCCTGACCCCCGGGGCGGAGCCAGGCGACTACTACCGCTGCCGGCCCGAAAAGGACGACGGGGGCTACCTGCCGGCCCTCGTCCGGACCTGCCAGAACGTCCTGAAGGTTCACCCCGCCTATCGGCGGATCGCCCCCCTGCTCCAGGAGCTTGCAGGCTATTACCGCGAGCTGCAGGTCCACAAGCACGTGGCGGCCGCCGAGGTCCAGCCGCGCCTCGAGGCCTGGTATGCCGGCAACCGGGAGAAGTTCCCCGACATCCGGTGGCAGGAGTTCTGCGCCGCCGCCGGCTCCACGCTGGGGGTATTCTCGCTCGTCTCGCAGAGCTGGGCGGACGATCTTGCCGAGGAGGACCTGCGCAGGGTCAAGGAGGCCTATTTCCCCTGGGTCCAGGGGCTCCACATCCTGCTCGACTATTGCGTGGACCGGCAGGAGGATCACCTCGCCGGGGAGCTGAACTTCTGCGATCACTACCGGGACGAAGGCGAGATGGAAGAGCGCTTCATCCGCTTCTACAGGGTGTCCGACCGCGCCCTCCGCGAGCTGCCCGACCCCGGGTTTCAGCGCATGCTGCTGAAGGGCGTGCTCGCCGTCTACCTCTCCGACGTGAAGATGAGCCGCCGGGACAGAAGCGCAAAGAGCCTCGGCAGGCGGCTCCTCCGCGAAGGGGGCCCGCTGGCCTGGTTCTTCTTCGCAAACTGCTGGGTTTATCGCCGGGGTGAAAAACGCCCATATGCTGCGTTTCCCTCATGCCTCGTCCCTGCGGCGTACGTTCCAGTACGCCTCAGTCCTCAGCATTTCGGGGGCCTTGCATCTGGACATTTTTGACCAGCCCGGGGAAGAAGAAATCGCGGGGCTGGCGACCGGCGTCGCGTTCTGCGTGAATGTGGAAGTCTTCTTAACTTCGCAGCTTCCTATCTTCCATCTTTCCCGGGACCCCTGCGTCCGTGAATGCCCCGACAGCCCGCGCAGAAAACCAGAAACCCGTTTCGCCTTCCCGAAAGCCGTGCTAGAATGTCGACGATCTTGCAGTGACGGCTCACGCCGGTCCGCGGGGTCAATTCTGCAAAGGAGGATTTTCATGAAGCTCAAGGTCGGGCAGAAAGCCCCCAATTTCACCCTGCCGAGCCACCTCGACAGGAAGGTGACCCTTTCGAAGTGCCTCGGAAAGGGCCCTGTCGTCATCGCGTTCTTTCCCCTGGCTTGGACACCGGTCTGAACGAATCAGCTTCCCTCGTACGAGGCCGAAATGGCCAAGTTCGGGAAGCTCAATGCCCAGGTCCTGGGCATCAGCGTCGACCACATCCCCTGCCTGAAGGCTTGGGCGGAGAGCCTCGGCGGGATCTCCTTTCCGCTGCTGAGCGATTTTTGCCCCCTGGCCGCCGTCGCGAAGAAATACGGCGTGAAGAGAAAGGAGGGGTTCTCGGAGCGGGCGATCTTCGTTCTCGACAAGTTCGGGATCATCCGCTACATCGACATCCACGACATCGGCGACCGGCCCAAGAACAAGGTCCTGTTCGCCGAGATCAAGAGGGTGATCGGGCTCGAGAGCGAGCTGGAGAAGGTGGCCGCCAAGCGCATACCCGGGGCGAAGAAGACCCGCAAGTAAACGATACCCCCTTCGCCCTTCGCGCCCCCGGCAGAACCGGAGCGAAGGGCGAAGCTTTTTCAGGGACGAGACTTCATGAAACCATCGATCGAAAAAATCGCCATCATCGGCGCCGGCGCCCTCGGCGCGGCCTACGGAAGCCTCCTCTACGCCATGGACCCGCAATGCGTCTGCTTCATCGCGAGCGGTTCCCGG
>JALOPC010000298.1 GCA_025454095.1 Syntrophales bacterium
CTACCACGCCGATTACGCGGAGTACCGCCGCGCGAAGGAGCGGATCTTCGAAAACCAGCAGCCGCAAGACCTGGCCGTGCTCAACGCCGACGAGCCGGGATCGGCCGAGCTGGCGGGGCGCCTCAAGGCCCGGGTGGCGTTTTTCAGCTCCACGGGCGTGCCCGACGAGGGGATGGGCCTCCGCGGCAGCGAGATCGTGTGCCGCACGGACGGCCGCGAAGTCGAGAGCTACCCCCTGTCGATGATCCGGATCCCCGGGCGGCACAACGTGGAGAACGTGATGGCCGCCGTCATGGCCGCGCGATACGCCGGCTGCACGCCCGCCGCGATCGCCGAGGCCGTGGGAAGCTTCGCGGGGCTGGCCCACCGGATCGAATTCGCGGGAGAAAAGGGCGGCGTGGCCTTCTACGACGACTCGAAGGGGACGAATGTGAGCGCCGTGGTGCGGGCCCTGGAGGCCTTCGAGGCGCCCGTCATCCTGCTGCTGGGCGGGCGCGACAAGAACGGGGACTTCGAAACCCTCGAGCCGCTCATCCGCCGGCGCGTCAAGGAGATGGTCCTCTTCGGCGAGGCCCGCGGGCGCATCGACGAGCGGGTCGGGGGCCTCGTGAAGACACAAACGGCCGCCACGCTGGTCGAGGCCGTCCGAGCAGCCTATGACGATGCCGCCCCCGGCGACGTGGTGCTGCTCTCCCCGGGGTGCGCGAGCTTCGACGAGTTCCGCAGCTACGCCCACCGGGGCGACGTGTTCAAGGAAACGGTGAACCGGCTCGAAGACCGGAAAACGGCGACACGGAGGAATTGAGGCCCATGGCCGAGATGCCGGCGAGGGGAAGGCGACCCGACTTCATCCTGTTCTTCATCGTGCTCGTGCTGATCGCTTTCGGCACCGTGATGATCTACAGCTCGAGCTACATGCTCGCCCTGCAGAAGTACGGCGACGGGTACTACTTCCTCAAGAAGCAGCTCCTCTTCCTCGTGATCGGGCTCGCGATCATGATTGCGCTCATGAAAATGCCCTACCCGTGGCTGCGCGGGGTGGCCTACGCGGGCATGGGGGTTTCCCTGGTGCTCCTGGCGGTGATCTTCATCCCCGGCATCGGCGTGACGAAGGGCGGGGCGAGGCGATGGCTCAACCTCGGCGTCATCACCTTCCAGGTGGCCGAGCTCGTCAAGGTCCTCGTCGTCGTATTCCTGGCCCATTACCTGACGCGCAAATCGGCCCACATCCAGGAATTCGTGAAGGGGTTTCTCGTGCCGCTGGCCGTCGTGATGGTCCCCGTGGCGCTCATCGTGAAACAGCCCGATTTCGGGTCGGCCGTGCTGATCATGGCCGTGGCCCTGTCGGTGCTCTACATCGCGGGGGCGCGCTTCCGCTACCTTGCCGGGTCGGTGCTGGCCCTGGTTCCCGTGGCGGCGACCCTCGTCATGATGAAGGGCTACCGGATGGACCGCTGGAACACCTTCCTCGACCCCTGGAAGGACCCGCAGCACAAGGGGTTCCAGATCATCCAGTCCTTCCTGTCCTTCGGGTCGGGAGGGCCCTTCGGCGTGGGGCTGGGCGACGGGATGCAGAAACTCTTCTACCTGCCCGAGCCGCACACGGATTTCATCCTCTCCATCATCGCCGAGGAGAGCGGCTTCATCGGGATCTGCACGGTCATCGTGCTCTTCGGGCTGCTGATCTTCCGGGGGTTCGTGATCGCCTTCCGCGTGCAGGACAACTTCGGGAGCCTGCTGGCCTCGGGGATCACGATCCTGCTCGCCATGGAGGCCTTCATCAACATCGCGGGCGTGATGGGACTCATCCCCACGAAGGGCATGGCCCTGCCCTTCCTCTCCTACGGGGGCACGGCGCTCATCGTGAGCTGCATGGCCGTGGGAATTCTGCTGAACCTCTCGACATACCAGAAGTCGGCAACGCGGGGGAGCGCACCGTGAAGATCGTGATCGCGGGGGGAGGCACGGGAGGGCACCTCTTCCCCGGAGTGGCCATCGCAGAGGAGTTCCGCAGGCGCGACGGCGCAGGCGACGTTCTTTTCATCGGGACGAACCGGGGGCTGGAGGCCCGGGTGCTGCCCCAGATCGGATTTCAACTCGCCGTGCTCGAGGTCGAGGGGGTCAAGGGCCGGGGCATCGCGCGGTCGATCGCGGCCCTGGCGAAGATCCCGCGGGGCCTGCTGGAATCGCGGCGGATCCTCCGCGGGTTCGCCCCGGACATCGTGATCGGCGTCGGGGGCTACGCCTCGGGGCCCGCCGTGCTGGCGGCCCGCTTCATGGGCCTGCCGACGGCGATCGCCGAGCAGAACGCCATCCCGGGCGAGACGAACAAGATCCTCGGGCGCTTCGCGGACCGCATCTTCGTGAGCTTCCCCGAGACGGCGCGGTGGTTCCGACCCGACCGGGTCCGGGTCACGGGAAACCCCATCCGGGCCGCCATCGCCGGGGGCCGGCGGCGCTCCCGGAAGCCGGGCGAGCCCTTCACGATCCTCGTCTTCGGGGGGAGCCAGGGAGCGCACCGGATCAACCTGGCCGTCCTGGAGGCGCTGCCGCACCTGGCGGATTTGACGGGAAGGCTCCGGATCATCCACCAGACGGGGAAGGACGACCTCGACATGGTGAAAAAAGGATACGGCGATCAGTCGATGGGGGCGGAGGTGCTGCCCTTCATCACGGACATGGCCTCGGCCTACGGGACGGCCGACCTGCTCGTCTGCAGGGCGGGGGCCACGTCGATCGCGGAGATCACGGCAAGCGGCAAGGCGGCGGTATTCATCCCCTTCCCCCATGCCGTGAACGACCACCAGACGAAAAACGCCGAACTCCTTGTCAACAGGGGCGCAGCCGAAATGATCCCCGAGAGGGAGCTCTCGGGCGAACGCCTCTCGGGGGTCATCCGGCGGCTCGCGGGCAACCCGGCGGCCGTCGA
>JALOPC010000299.1 GCA_025454095.1 Syntrophales bacterium
AGGGAAAATGGAAAAGTGCCGGGTTGCCCTCTCCGCCATCGGATCCCCCGTGGCAACCCGGCCGTGAAATCAGAACGAATTACAAAGACTGCATGCGCTGTATGGCGAAACCAGTAAAAAATCAATATTAGAAGAATACTACTCGAATATTACATGAAATGTAATATTACGGAAGCTGCGAGAGGTATGTCTGGAGATTGATCTTGCGGTTGTTTAGGCCCAGTTTGTGCCGGATTCGGTGGCGGCAGATGTTGACGGCGCTGGGCGTGACGTTGAGGAATTCGGCGATCTCCTTGGTGGTCTTGCCTTCCTTGATCAGGCTGGCGATCTGGAGTTCCCGCGGCGTCAGGTTCATGTGCAGGGAGGACAGTTTGCTGGAGAAGGGGGCGATGATGTCCCGGAGGTTCGATTCGAGGATCAGGATGCTTGTCCGCGCAACGGGATCGGGCCGTCCCTTCTTGAGTTTCTCGACGTAGGGAAGGACGAGCTTCTTGACGTTGGTCAGCACCTTCTCCTCCAGCTCGTTGCGGTCCTCCTCGCGGCGCTTCAGCAGGACCCGCAGCGCCGCGTTGAGCTCCTCGAGTTCGCGGGTCTTGTTCTCCAGCTCCTGTCCCCGGATCTTGAGCGTCTCGTCGGCCTTCCTGAGGTCCGTGATGTCCACCAGCGAGGCGATGCTCTTGCGCGTTCCCGGGATGAGGTCCACCGTGAGAAACACGTTCCGGGCCTCCCCGGCCTTGCTGATGAAGCGGAACTCGTAGTTCTTCGGCGGTCCCTCCGGGTCGATCCTCCGCAGGCGGTGATACTCCCGCATGCGGTCCACGTCCCGGGGGTCGATGAACTCGGTCCAGCTCTTGCGGTTTTCCGTCTCTTCCCGGGTGTAGCCGAATTGCTTGACGAACTCCCGGTTGACGAGCGAGATCGTCGTGTCCTCCTCGAGGATCATCGTCGCGGCTCCCGTGGTCTCGAAAAGCGTGCGGTACCACGTCCCCGATTCCCGGAGCTGCTCCTGGGTGCGCTTCTCCTCGGAGATGTCCATGGAGTTGCCGAGGATGGCCGGTTTGCCGTCCAGCGTGATGGAGGCCACCGTCTCGAAGATCCAGCAGGTCTCGCCGCGCTTCGTGACGATGCGGAACTCGTGGGGCGAGGACCGCTCCCCGCGGAGCATGGCCCGGGCGTTCTCCTTGACGGCCTCGCGGTCCTCGGGGTGGACCATGAAGTCCGATTTCTTCCCGATGAGTTCCTCGGCGGAGTAGCCGGCGTAGGAGGCGGCGTTGGCGTTGACGAAACGGAACTGGCCGTCCTGCACGACGTAGATGCCGGCGACGGACTTCTCCGTGAGGGTCCGGAAGAGGTGCTCGCTCTCCTTCAGCGAGTCCGCGACCCGGCTCTGCCCTCGCTTGCCTTCGGCGATCATGGCGGCTGCGCGAAAGCTCATCTGGGGGGGCTTTGACCGTGGCACGACCTGTCTCCTTGAACGGTCTTTTACTACAAAGCGCGGGCACGGTAAAGCCGGAAAAGGTCTGTGAAAATGAGGCATTCCATCGGCCGCCCAAATGGGGTAAGATGCCCCTGTGGCTCGGACCCCGCGGAGGGGCCCGGCAGGGAAGGGGGTGACCGGTGAAGAAGAAGGAAGGCCGCCGCAAGCTCGTGGAGATTTTCGACTCGCTCGAGGCGGAGCACGTGCGCGTCTCGGTGGAGGAGCAGCCCCCGGAGCTCGAGAGCCCGCCGATGCCACGGCGCGAGGACGTTTCTCTCGACCCGGTGCAGCACTACCTGCGCGAGATCGGCCGGGTCCGCCTGCTGACCCCGAAAGAGGAGATCGACCTGGCCCGCCGTATCGAGAAGGGCGATGCCGCGGCCCGGGAGAGGATGATCCAGGCCAACCTGCGCCTTGTCGTCTACATTGCGAAACATTACGTGAGCCGCAGCTACGGCCTGTCGCTCCTGGATCTCATCCAGGAAGGCAACATGGGGCTCTTCAAGGCCGTGGAGCGTTACAACTGGCGCCGCGGGGTCCGGTTCCCCACCTACGCCCGCTGGTGGATCCGGCAGGCGATCACCCAGGCCATCCGGCACCAGGCCCCCGAGGTCCGCCCCGTGATCTCGAAGTACACCCAGGCGCGGGAGAGGCTGCGGCGGGAGCTGGGGCGCGACCCCGAGCCCGACGAGGTGGCCGAGTCTCTCGACGTCGACATCGACGACGTCCAGCTGATGGTCGAACTGCTCGAGGAGAGCGAGGAGAGCCCCGTGCAGGAGGAGCCCTACGAGGACGGCGGGTTCATGCCGCTTCTGCCCATGGACCGCAAGGCCCTCACCGGGCACCTCACGGAGATCCTCCATGAGCTCTCGGCTCGCGAGCAGGAGATCCTGAGGCTGCGCTTCGGCCTCGCCGACGACGAGCCCCGCACCCTCGAGGAGATCGGGAAGAAGTTCGGCCTGACCCGCGAGCGGGTCCGCCAGATCGAGAACCGCGCCCTCGAGAAGATCCGCAAGCTCGAGAAGGCCAAGATCCTCGAGGAGTTCTAGGCAAGGTTCCGGTTGACAGAGACGGCCGGATATTCTATACAATTTCGCAGGATAGAGCACTTCCGGCAGCCCGCGGAAGCGTTGTCATGCATAGACCGAACTCACGGGATGCCGGATACGATCCGGCATCCGGTTTTTTTAGGACGACCGCACGGGACCGGCAAGGACCCGAGACGAGGAACACCATGAGAGTCAGAACGCGTTTTGCACCCAGCCCCACGGGCTACATGCACGTCGGCAACCTCCGCACGGCGCTGTACGCCTACCTCTGGGCGAAGAAAAACCGCGGGGACTTCATCCTCCGCATCGAGGACACGGACCAGGAGCGCATCGTCGAGGGCGCCGTGGAGCTGATCTACCGGACCCTCGAGGAGACGGGGCTTACCTGGGACGACGCATCGAGGACACGGACCAGGAGCGCATCGTCGAGGGCGCCGTGGAGCTGATCTACCGGACCCTCGAGGAGACGGGGCTTACCTGGGACGAAGGGCCTGACAAGGGCGGCCCCTGCGGGCCCTACATCCAGCACGAGCGCAAGCCCATCTACAGGAAGTACGCCGAGGAGCTGATCGAGAAGGGCGTGGCCTACTACTGCTTCTGCGACAAGGAGCGCCTCGAGCAGCTCAGGACGAGCCTGCAGCTTCGGAAGCTGCCCTTTCGCTACGACGGCCACTGCAAGAAACTCTCGAAGGAAGAGATCCGGCGCAAGCTCGACGCGGGCATTCCCCACGTGGTGAGGCAGAGCATCCCCTCCATGGGTTCCACCACCTTCGCGGACGAGGTCTTCGGCTCGATTACCGTGGAGAACACGACCCTCGACGACCAGGTGCTCGTCAAGTCCGACGGGATGCCCACGTACAACTTCGCCAACGTCGTGGACGACCACCTCATGGAGATCAGCCACGTGATCCGCGGCAACGAGTACCTGAGCTCGACGCCCAAGTACAACCTGCTCTACCAGGCCTTCGGGTGGGAGATCCCCCACTACGTCCACTGCTCGCAGGTCATGCGCGACGCCCAGCACAAGCTCTCCAAGCGCGACGGCGACGCCTCCTATGCGGACTTCATCGAGAAGGGCTACCTCAAGGAGGCCATCGTCAACTACATCGCCCTGCTGGGCTGGAACCCGGGCACGGAGCGCGAGAAGTTCACCCTCGAGGAGCTCGTCGAGGCCTTCGACCTCTCGGGGATCAGCAAGTCCCCCGCTATTTTCGACGTCCACAAACTCACCTGGCTCAACGGCCAGTTCATCCGGGAAATGCCGCTCGAGAAGTTCCACGAGGCCGCGCTGCCCTGGATCCGCAAAGCCGTCCGGCGCGAGGACGTCGATCTCGTCAAGGTGAGCCGGGTGCT
>JALOPC010000300.1 GCA_025454095.1 Syntrophales bacterium
AACTCGCGGATCCGTTCCTTGAGCTCTTCCGGGAAGGGCGCCCTGTCGCCGGAGACGAGGGCCACGATCTCCGCCTCGCCCAGCGCGGCCACCTGGTTCGAATCGGCGTTGACAACGAGGTACTGCATGAGGATTCGCTCGTCGCTCATCTGCGCCACCCGCGCGCCGACGGAGATCCGGTCGGGCCAGGACAGGGGGGCCACGAAGCGGCAGCCCGTCGACTTGACGACGAGCGTGACACCCGTCCTCCGCTCGAATTCGTACTTGCCGATCCGCCGGTAAAACTCGACACGGGCATTTTCCATGTAGCGGAAGTAGACGACGTTGTTGACGTGGCCGTGGGCGTCCATGTCTCCCCAGGTGACGGCCTGCTCGACGACGAGGGGATAATGCTCCAGTCGGTATCGCATGGGGTCTTTCTCTGCGGGATGTCTCCGGGGCGGCTTTCGCCCGGTCCGATTAAGGACCATTTCGGCATCCTCGCGCAAGGCTTTTTTTCGTTGCCTAATGACTTCCTTTTTCGATAAGAGAGACTCTGCCCCCTCCGTGGGAAAAGGGGGGGCGGGGAGGACTTCGCAACGGTCATCATGAAACAGGAACAAATCGACATCACGGCGATCGACGGCGCCGCTTCGAAGATCACCGTCTTCACGGCCGATCATGCGGCCGAGGCGCCCGTTCTGATCTGCATGCCCGCCATGGGCACGGCGGCCCGGTTTTACGAGCCGCTGGCCCTGCCGATTCTGCGGGAAGGCTGGCGCTTCGTGACGGCGGACCTTCGGGGGGTCGGGCTGAGCGCGGTTCGGGTCAAAAGAGGGGTCAGCTTCGGGTACGGCGATATGGTCGGCAGCGACTGGCCGGCCGTCGTTCGGAAGGCACAGGCGCTGTTCCCCGGCGCGCCCGTGTACCTGCTCGGTCACAGCCTGGGCGGGCAGTTGAGCGCCCTGTACCTGGCGGCCAACCCCGCCGCCGCAGCCGGCCTCATCCTCGTGGCCGCCCCCTCCGTGCACTGGCGGGGGTGGGATGCCCCCCTGAGCGCCGGCGTCCTGGCGGGCACCCAGGCGGCCCGTGCCGTTGCTGAGCTCCTCGGGTACTTCCCCGGCCGCAAGCTCGGCTTTGGAGGCACCGAGGCGCGGGGTGTGATCCGCGACTGGGCCAGGCAGGCCCGCACGGGGCGGTACGAGCCCCGGGGAACCTCCATCGGCTATGAGCGGTTGTTGGCGGAGCTGGAAGCCCCGGTACTGGCCTTCTCCTTCGAGGACGATTTCCTCTCGCCCCCGAGGGCCGTCGGCAACCTCCTGGCCAAGATGCCCCGGGCGCGTGTCACGCATGTAACCCTTGCCGGCGACGGTCTCGACCACTTCCGGTGGGTGCGAAACCCCGACGCCCTGGTGGGGATGATCCGTGAGTGGCTGCCATCAGACGTAGTCTGATGGAAAAATCAGACATTGTCTGATGTACTTTTTGTAACGATTCGGGTATTGCCGCATGCTAGAAACGTTCCCGGTGGTATGCCGCCGGGGTTCGGCCTGGATGGCCCTGCTGGAGACGGCGGGGCCACACCTGTTTTGGGCCCCCTTCTACGGCCTTTCCCCATGTCTTCCCGACTTTTCCACGACCGTCCCGGACCCGCGACCGTTGCGTGATCCCGGCAGTTGCGCGATCGTCCCGCGATTCGTGCATGGGGTCCGCGCTTGTCCGCCCCGGCGCCGGCAGGCTTGACGCCGCAACGCGGCACGCCCCGTAAAAAAGACATTGACAGGGGACGGCAGATTGGGTATTTATACCCCCAGGGGGTATTAAATGGACAGCGAACGACGAAAGATCCTCGGCCGTCTGCGGCGCATCGAGGGCCAGATCCGCGGACTTCAGAGGATGATCGAGGCTCAGGCGCCCTGCGTCGAAGTATTGACCCAGGTCTCCGCCGTGACCGCGGCGATGAAGAAGACGGGAAACGCCATCATCCGGGCCAACATGGCCCGCTGCATGGCCGAGTCCTCAGGCGGCAACGGGCAGGGGATGGACGATTTCCAGACGGCCCTGTCGAGGTATATCGATCTGTCATGAGGGAAGAGCATGAAGAAATCGGCTGATGCGCACCGGCTGAGCCGGAGGGCGTTTTTGAAAACCTCGGCGGGCGCCGTGGCGGCATCGGGAATCGCCTGGCCGCAGAAGGCGCAGGCCCGCGGGGCCGGCAGACTGGCGACGCTGATCGATCTGAGCCTCTGCGACGGCTGTCCCGGCCTGGAGGTGCCTGCCTGCGTTGCCGCCTGCAAGGCGATCAACCGCGACAGGATCCCGACCGTTGCCGATCCCATCCCGGTGCCCTGGCCGCGGAAGACGGTCGAGGACTGGTCCAGGAAGCGCGAAGTGTCCGACCGGCTCACCCCGTACAACTATCTCTACGTCCACCGGGCCGAAGTCGACGTGGACGGCGTCCCGAAGACCCTCTTCGTCCCGCGGCGCTGCATGCACTGCGACAACCCGGCCTGCGCGACCATCTGCCCGTTCTCGGCAAACCACAAGCACGAAAACGGCGCGGTTGTCATCGACCAGGACTTCTGTTTCGGCGGGGCCAAGTGCAAGGCGGTCTGCCCCTGGGAGATCCCCCAGCGGCAGTCCGGCGTGGGCATCTACCTGCACGTCCTGCCCGACTTAATGGGAAACGGGGTCATGTACAAGTGCGACCTCTGCCACGACCGGCTCGGCCGGGGCCAGTCGCCGGGCTGCATCGAGGCCTGTCCGCAGAAAGCGATGCTCATCGGGCCGCGCGACGGGATGCTCGCCGAGGCGGAAAGGCGGGCGCAGCAGATGAGGGGGTTCCTCTACGGGAAGGACGAGAACGGCGGAACCTCCACGTTCTACGTCTCGCCGGTGTCCTTCGATCGCATCGACGCGACGATGAAAAAGGGGCCGGGC
>JALOPC010000301.1 GCA_025454095.1 Syntrophales bacterium
ATCCTTGTGATCATCGCGCTTGTGGGGGGCTGCGCCTCGCTGCCGCCCACGATCGACCAGGGCGAATACCAGAATTACCGATACGGGTTCATCGTCGAGCTTCCGCGGGACGGGTGGGAGAGGGCGAAGGCCGTCCCGGGACCCTTTGCCGGCCATTTTGTCCCCGAGGCCCCCGACCGGCTTCTACTCCTGCTGCACAACCCGCAGACCGGGGGGCTGATCGCGCTTCAGGGCGGAACGCTGGTTCTTTCCTACGAGAACGTCCTGACCCTCGAGGAGCGCGTCTCGGAGTTCGTCCAGTCGTTTCTCGATCTGGAATGGTTCCGGATCACCGGCGGCGACCCCCGTGTCAGGGGATCCTACCACGCGTACCACTGCGACGCCTCGGGGCTCCAGTGGCAGGAGAGAGCCGCAAGCAGGCCGATGGCAGGCATTCTCCACGCCGCCCGGGGCAGTATCTACCCCCTGAAAGGGGAGACCATCGGTGTGACCCTCTACGTCTTTTCCCGGCCGGAGACGTTCGAGGACAACCGCAAGGCGCTGCACCGGATGGCGGCGACGCTCTCGAGCGGGGAGGTGTTTACGACGCGGGTGTACGGCCGCTGATCGGATCGGGATCAGCCCGGCACGGGGGGCTTTCTCTTCGGGGGACCGGGGCTGCTTCCCGCGGTGCGGGCGATCGTCTCGAAGGCCCGGTCCACGAGGGCGACGAACCCCTCGAGGCTGTCTTTCGCGGCCTCGCACTGCTCCGGTGTGACGAGGTCGCCGTGCTCGGCCTCGAGCTGTGCCGCGAGCCCTTCGAGCTCGATCTGGCACTGGATGACTTCGCTGAGGTTGTCGCTCTTGAACCCCACCTCCAGCATCGTGGCCGAAAGCCTGATTCTCTTCAACGCCTCGATCGTTTTTGCCGATTCCGTGCCGGACAATTCGTTCAACCCTTTCTCGACAGGATCACCGACCACGAGGAAATCCGGCCGCCCCCGGAAAACAGGGCGCCCCGGTTGACGTATCGCTCGGGGGCTTCCTGCAGCAGAAATTCCGTGCCGGTGTACCGCAGATCCGCCGACGTGCACGATGACAGGATGGCATTGCCGACGATGATGAAATGTCCGCGGAGCGTTCCGAGAGCCGGGTGGTCGGTCTCCCAGTTCGTGAAATCGGCCCCGCCGGCGAAGGGGGCGATCCGGTAGCGGTTTTCGATGATCGCCGTCCTGCCCTCCCGCTCGATTCTCATGCGGCCCTCGTTGATCCATGCCCCGAGCCGGTGCGTCACCTGCGTCTCGCCTTCGAGAGCCGCCCGGTTCCCGGTTTCATCGATATATTCTCCCCTGGCTGCCCAGAGGCCTTCCTCGAACAGGAACGTGTGCACCTGGCACCCCGCCTTGATGTCTCGTATTTCCATCACTAGTTATCAAGTCCTGCGGCTCGCTGTCAACGGGGAATGCGGGGTACAGGGTATCGGGTCTAGGGTCTCGGGTCTCGGGGTGGAGGCAATCGTTTCTTGATTCCATGAGTCTGGATCTCGGCGCGGCGCTGCGGCAAAAGGCTTTCATTGCCTGGGAGCCGCAGGGAGTGATATAGAAACGGCTCAGCGCGATTGGGCAAGGAGCAATGACGTGACGGGAACACTGGTGAACACGGCCGCCGTCGTGGCGGGCAGCCTGGCGGGTGCGGTGATCGGGAAGCGGCTTCCGGACCGGATCAAGACGATCGTCATGCAGGCGCTTGGCCTGTCGGTGGTCCTGATCGGGCTCCAGATGGCCCTTTCTGGCACGAGGCCGCTGCTGGTGATCGGCTCGCTGCTCGCCGGCGCCGTCACGGGAGAGCTCATGAATATCGAAGGGGCGGTCGCCGCCGTGGGGGAGTGGCTCAAGAGGCGGTTCCGGTCCGGCTCGTCCACGTTTGTCCAGGGCTTCGTCACGGCCTCCATCCTCTACTGCACGGGGGCCATGGTCATTGTCGGTTCCATCCGCGACGGGATCGCGGGCGACCCGTCCATCCTGTACATCAAATCCCTGCTCGACGGCGTGGCATCCGTCGCCTTCGCCTCGTCGCTGGGGCTGGGCGTGGCCTTCTCGGCTCTGTCGGTCCTCGTGGTGCAGGGGTCGATCACGCTGCTGGCATCGCAGCTCCTGTTCCTCCAGGAGCCGGGCGTGATCGAGGCCGTGACCGCAACGGGGGGACTTCTCATTCTCGGGATCGGCATCAACATCCTCGAGATCAAGCAGATCCGTGTCGGCAATCTCGTTCCGGCGCTGGCCTACGCCGTCGCGGCGGCGCTGTATGTCTAACTGCTTCGCAGCAGTGAAAGAAGTGCGGAAGTGCGGGAGTGAAGAAGTGAAGAACGTAATGAACGAAACAAACGAACCAGCGAAATAAACAGGAAGGCCCCCGTTCGGGGGCCTTCCTGTCCAGATGAAAGGAGTTGGGAGCCGGGTGTCTCTTTTCGTCCCGCACGGAGGGACGCGTTCTCTCAATTGCCGCCCGGGGGCTCGCCAATCTGTAAGCCGTGATGGGAGTGAACCCTGCGAATGTTCTCCACGCGCTGCCGCTTCTCTTCCTCGGCCTTGCACTCGATGCACAGCGTCGCCGCGGGCGCGACCTGGAGCCTCTTTTCTGAAATGGGTTTCAGGCAGTCCTCGCAGATGCCGTAATTACCCTCCTCGATCCGCTTGATGGCCCCGATCAGTTCGAGCACCGTTTTTCTCTCCCGATCCTTCAGGGTGTACTCGTAGATTCGCTCCGACTCGAACGAAGCCAGGTCGTACATGTCGGGAAGGAGCCCGTTGAGGTTTTCCGCGGGGAACAGCGGCTTTCCGTTGGCCTTCAAAATCTCATCGATCCGGTGATGCAACATCGATTTGTAGCGCTTCATTTTCACCGTTGCCATCGTTCAACCTCCTTTTCCTGGGGTTGA
>JALOPC010000302.1 GCA_025454095.1 Syntrophales bacterium
TTGACCACGTCCAGCCGGATGCCGTATCGGGCGGCCACGGGGTCCCAGAAGGGCAGGGAAGCGCCCCCCATGGGGTCCACGGCGACCCGGATCCCCGAGTCCGCGATGCGCTTCATGTCGAGGACGTTCGCGAGGTCGTCCACGTAGGGGGTGACGTAGTCGTGTTCGTGGGTCGTACCGGCCCGCAGCGCCTTCCCGAAGGCCGTTCTCTTCACCCCCCGCAGCGCGTCGGCAAGGTGTTCGTTCGCCCGGTTTTCGATCCAGCGCGTCGCCTCCACGTCGGCGGGCCCGCCTTCGGGGGGGTTGTATTTGAACCCCCCGTCCTCGGGCGGGTTGTGGGAGGGCGTGATGACGATCCCGTCGGCGAGGCCCGAGTCCCTGCCGCGGTTGTACGTGAGGATGGCGTGGGAGATGACCGGCGTGGGCGTGTACCCCCGGCCGGCCTGAATCATCGTGTCGATGCCGTTTGCGGCGAGCACCTCGAGGGCCGTCGCGAAGCTGGGCTCCGAGAGGGCGTGGGTGTCGAACCCGACGAAGAGGGGCCCGCCGCCCCGCCGGGACCGGTAGTCGCAGATGGCCTGGGTGGTGGCCAGGATGTGGTCTTCGTTGAAGCTGCGGTGGAAGGAGGACCCCCGGTGCCCCGAGGTTCCGAAGGCGACCCGCTCCGCGCTGTGACGCGGGTCCGGATGGTCCGCGTAGTAGGCCGTCACCAGCCGGGGGATGTTGGCGAGCAGCGATTTCGGGGCCGGCTTGCCGGCCAGTTCATGAAGGGCCATGGATCACCTCCCTCGGTTTTCGGAGCTCGCAACAGCGGCTTCTGCGGGCTTTCCTCCGTGCTGCCCTCACCCCGCCCCGTTTGCCGCCTGTGTTTCTTCCCGAACGACGACCCCCGTGTGGCGGTCGAAGGGGTTGGTCCGCAGGGCGAGCGAGAAGAGGTAGGGGAAATGGGTCTTCAGGTACAGCATGTAGTCGAGCCATTCCGCAATCAGCAGCACATAGGCCCGCTTGATGTCGAAAACGAGATGGCCCAGGTCGCTCGCGGGCAGATCCGAGAGATCCTCCCGGTAGGCCAGCTCCTCGGCGAGGTGGAAGACCGCCCGCAGCAGGTCCGTGAAGGTCTCGTGCTCCAGCAGGATCGGGTTCTCCAGGAGCCTGAGGAGAAAATCCCTCTTCTCCCGGGTGAACGACTGCAGCCCCGCAAGATCCATGGCGTCCACGCGGACCATGCCCTGGTGCAGGCGGATCTCCGCGCTGACCTTCCGGAAGTCCGGGTCCGTCCATTTTCCCGTCACGATGAGCTTGCCGCGGATCTTCTCCATCTCCGGGTCGGCCGACGAGAACAGGGCCAGCAGGCGCAGCCCCACCTCGCTGAAGAACACCCCGATCACCATGTTGAGCTTGTTCATGCGCACCTGCAGGTCGCGGCGGGTCAGCATGGCTTCCGTCGCGTTGGCGATCGCCCCGACGAAGGTGCCCACGCCGGTGATGATGACGAGGATCGCGAGGACCTTGCCCGACGGCGTGACGGGGTGCACGTCCCCGTAACCCACCGTGGCCATGGTGACGATGATGAAGTAAAAGGCGTCGAGGAACGTGAACCCCTCGGCGGCCATGATGCCGGCGATCCCCCCGACCATGACGGTCACGAAGAGGATGGAGTAGACCTTGAGGCGCGTGCGGACGGATTCGATCATGGGAGATTCCTTGCGGACGGCTTTGCGACGCGTGCGCAGCGCAGTGTACCGGAGAAGGACGGGGAAGACAAGACGGGAGATGAATGTCGTGCTTGACAGGAGCGGTCAAATCAAGGTATTTCACCAGGAAATACTCATTCCCACTATACGGAACAAATTATGGCCCAGCCGAAACGCGTGAATTCCCTGATCCGGGGACTGGAAATCCTGGAATCGTTCACCCCGACCGAAGCCCGCCTCAGCCTCCAGGAGCTGTCCAACAAGACAGGCCTGCCGAAGACGACGGTGCACCGGTTCCTCAAGACGCTCCTGGCGATGAATTACGTGACGCTCGACCCCCGCACGCGAGCCTATTCCCTGGCGCCGCGGGTCATGGCTCTCGGCTTCTCCGTGCTGTCGGGGATGAGCCTCCGCGAGGCGGCGATGCCGTTCATGGAGGCGCTCTCCCGCGATACGGCGCAGAATGTCAACCTGGCCATCCTCGACCGCACGGATATGCTTTTCGTCGAGCGGATCACCGTCCAGCGGATCCTCAACACCAATCTCTACGTCGGGAGCCGCCTGAACTGCTACGTGACGGCCGTGGGGAGAGCGTTCATCGCCTTTCTGTCCCGGGACGCCTATGAACAACTCCTCTCGGCGCTTCTCAAGGACAAGGAAGCGGCGGCCTTCATCGGCCGTCGCGGTGAAAAGCTCGACGCCATCCTCGACGAAGTGCGAAGCAGGGGGTTCGCGTACAACGACGACGAGTGGGTCCGCGGACTCCGGGCGATCGCCGCGCCCATCTTCAATGCCCGGGGCGACGTGGAAGCCTCCCTGAGCATGTCCTTCATCAGCCAGCTGGTGAGCCTGGAGGAAATGTTCGAGAAATACGTGCCTCGCCTGCGCGAGACGGCAAACCGCATTTCCACCGTGATCGGTTTCGACGGCAGCTCCCGGTACCTGCGGTGATCGCCCCGGGCCGGGGCGGGGAAAACGCAAAAGGGGATCGCCGGAACAGCGATCCCCTTTTTTTTCTGGCGTCCCCACGGGGAGTCGAACCCCGGTCGCCGGCGTGAAAGGCCAGTGTCCTAGGCCACTAGACGATGGGGACGCTTCCGTTCTCTGTAAAAAGAGGGCCGGAGAGATCCGGCCCGTTTCTTTATTGGAAGGCGTCTATATAGCCCTGCGGGCGTGAAAATGTCAAGCATCAAATTCGCAGAGCAGGGTATCGGGTGTCGGGT
>JALOPC010000303.1 GCA_025454095.1 Syntrophales bacterium
CCTGGAGTGGAACGTTCCCGTTTCGGCCTATGTGTCGCTCATCTCGGCCCTCATCGGGCTGCCGACGGGCTTTTTCCTGATTCGCACCTTACAGAACTGTGGGAAGCGGTATGCGTAGATCGATTCGAAGAGGACGATTCGGCGGGCAGGGAGGGTTCACCCTGTTCGAGATCATCATGGTGCTCCTGCTCCTGGGGGTCATCTCCTATGTTGCCGCCACGAGACTCTTTTCCGACGACGCGCCCACGCAGGTTGCCGAGATGGAGCTTGTGAAGAATCACCTGCGGTACGCCCAGGCGAGAGCCATGAATTCGGAGAGCAGCTGGGGGATCAAGTTCGGGTCGTCAACGCGGTACTGGCTTTTCAATGCCACGAACGAAAATACGGTTGTCCGCCTGCCGGACGTCGAGACAGCGGACGGAGCCATGCAGCTTAACGGGATCCAGGTCACACCGCCTTCTGGAAGCAAGATCACCTTCGATTCCTTCGGCAGTCCCGGCACGGCGACGATCGTCCTGACCACGACCGCCGGCAACATCACCGTTACGAAAACCACCGGCTTCATTCCCTGATCCGCGGAGGTGCTGGCGACATGAAGAGGCAGACAAGACCGATCGACAGGCCCGGGCCGGGCCTCGGACACTGCGGGTTCACCCTGCTGGAGGTGATCGTCACGATCGTGATCGCCGCCATCATGGGGGTGTTCTTCGCCCAATTCGTCGGCACGAACGTCATCCGCAGCGCCGACCCGGTCTACCGGGTGCAGAACCTCCGACGCAGTCGAATTTTCTGACCATCTTCAAGGACTACGTCGCTTACGGAAACACGGCGACAAAACCCGAGGGCTACGAAGGCTTCCCGTACTACGGGTCCTACCAGGTCCTCTTCAACGATTACGTCAAGTTTGTCTCGGGTGCGGAACAGCCGGAAACCGATCCGGCCAACCAGCGGGTTCTCAAGGTCACGATCCGCCGGGGCGACCAGGCCGTGACCGCCCTGTTTACCCGGTAGCGGCGGGGGGATGCAGACCATGAAGAACAAGGCAGGCTTTACCCTCATCGAGATCATGGTTTCGCTCGTCCTCGTGGGGCTGATCGCGTCGATTGCCGGCACGTCGGTCATCACGGCCACGAGGAGCTACCTCTTCGCCCGGGAAAACAGCGCGATCACCCAGAAGGCCCAGCTGGCGCTCAACCGGCTCAACCGCGAGATCATCGAGCTCTCCGACGTCCGGGACGCAAGCGCCACGTGCGTGGTCTACGAAAGCCCCTACGGGAGGAGGGCCGTGGCGCTCGTGGACGGCACGGTCCGTTTGTTCGCCGATTATGCGAGCGCGACCTGCCCGACGACGGGAGGCGATGTCCTCGTCGACGGGGTGCAGACGTTCTCCATCCTGTACAACCCGAACCCGAACGGCACCTCGAGTCTCTGGAGCATCGGACAGGACGTCAAGAATCTTTTTGCGGTGAACATTCAATTCGTCCTGTCCCGCCCCGACTCCGGGGGGGGCGTCCCCTTCTTCACGACGGTGTCGCCGCGCAACAACAACAACACCGGCGGCGCCGCCACCCCCTCGGCTGCCAACCCGCCCCCCGAGTACAGCGGCAAACAGTGTTTCGTCACCACGGCAGCTTACGGCGATGCGGACCACCCCGTCGTCGAGGTGCTGAGGCGCTTCAGGGACCGGTTCCTGCTCCCGACGGAGACCGGGAAGGCCCTCGTCCGCTTCTATTACGACGTGGGGCCGCCGCTTGCGGCTGCAATTGAAAACAAACCGATCGCCTGCCTGCTCGTCCGGCTCCTGGTCACGCCCGCGGCGGGATTCGCGCTTGCGGCCCTGTATAGCCCGGTGCTCATCCCCTTGCTTCTGCTTCTGTCCTGGGGTGCGGCGCGCCTTGCCGTCAGGGCGCTCGCGCGGCGGTCCCGGTGCCGGAGGACCCGTTTTCAGGGGCAGCGCGGGGCCATGCTGGTGACCCTGATTGCGGCCCTGGTGGTCTTTTCGGCCCTCGGCGCCCTGATGATCGGCATGTTCGGCACGTCGGCCCTGAGCCAGGTGGCCGGCAACAACGCCATGAAGGCCTACTACCTTGCGGAATCGGGATTCCGCTATGCCGCCAGCCGCTACATCGCCGTGGACATGGGCAGTGAAGCGGCCAACGAGGCTGCACGGGAAACGGTCCTGGAAACGGACCTCCACGGCAAGACCTTCTCGCTTACCGGCGACGGCATGTTTCAGCTTCACGTCTACCCGTACTATTACAAGTCGACGCTGGCTCCCGCGGGAAACGAGCTCACGACGAAGGTCTTCGGGGGTCTCTCCGTTCCCGGAGTCGATTTCAACTGGGGCAGCTGGGTGAAGGTTCAGAGGCCCGACAACGTGATCACGTACAATCGCATCTCCGGCGTGAGCACCCTGGAGCCGAACACGGTTCGTTTCTACCAGATCGATGCAAGCGGCGGCATCCTCAGCTGGGATGCGGCATACGGGGCGGGGTCGCAGATCACGCCCGCCTGCGTTCCCGACCGGAACGTGAACGGCCTGAGGCTCATCGGCCCGGACGGCAACGGCCGCTACGATCTTGCGTTCGTGGCAGGCTCGGGCGCCCGGGCTTTCCCGGAGAAAAACGGCATTTTCATGGTGAAGTTCCAGGGGGAGACGAACGCGAGGATTCTCGCGTACCGGCAGGTGGACATCACGAACAGCCGCCTGAAAGGCATCAGCGACCCCAACGGCGGCAGCCTGCCGACGGGTGCGATGGTGGACCCGGGCACGGCCGCCCCCTATCTGAACTTTGTGGAACTGACGAAATTCGTCCGTCTCGAGTCGACGGGCACCTTTGGCTTCGGCGCCTCGGCCGTCAGCCGGAAGGTGACCTACTACGCGCCCATCGGGTACGCGAAGCTGCAGCCCGAGCCGAAGACCCAGTTTCACGACAACATGTCGGATTTTTCGAAGTGGCAGACGGGGGATCACATCGGGCGCATCGGAACCCTGAGGGCCGGGTCGAGCTACGGCACGACCATGAGGGTGGACAGCACCCAGGCCACCAACGCGACCCCCACGGACAGCTGCCTGAGGTTCCGGGAGTTCCAGGTCGGCCTCAACTGGTCCGCCGCGGGACTTCCCGTCCCGCAGGAATGGCTCCGCGCCGGCAACTACCTGAGTTACGACCTGGAGATGAAGACCTTCTACACGCTGATCTACCCGATGGCGAGACATGCCATGGGCGTCACCTTCCGCCTCGACGAGTCGGGAAATGCCATGGGCTTCACCTTCGCCAAGGGTGTGCCGGGGTTCGATACCTACGGCTGCGATAACGACGGCATCCCCTTCGGCTTCCTGGCGAACATCCCGGGCTACGTGAACTACACGCCCGTCCTGCTGGTCTGGATCAAGGAATACGCCAAGAAGGAGGTCAACCCCCAACTCGAGCTGAGCCCCCACTCCGTCGAGCCCCTCACCATTGCCGATCCGCCGCCCGTCGGCAGGGGGACCTATGCCTTCGTCACGAACGGGAATCACGGCGGGCCGGGATTACTACATCCGGAGAATCGAGTCCGGCGGGTTGACGTACCTGTATCTTTTCAGCAACCTGACGGGCGCCCTGAATTTCGACCCCCTCTGGGCCGGGCTTCAGGACATCACGGACTTCGGGTCGGGAACGACGACCGTCGTCGTCCAGGATGCCTCGTTCACGAAACTGGCGCACCAGGTCCTCACGTCGGGCAACGAGTACCTGGGACTGATCGCATCCCTGAACTACCTGAAGAGCTGGGCGACCTTCACGGCCCGGATCATCGAGGCGCCTTCCGTTTCCTTCGTGAGCGGCGGCGGCGGCGCGGGCCGCGAGATCCTGAGCGGCGAGACCGTGTACCAGACGTCGACGAACCTGCCCGGCGGCCCGATCACGGCGATCTACCGGGTGATGCGCAGCCCGATCTA
>JALOPC010000304.1 GCA_025454095.1 Syntrophales bacterium
GATCTGGATCGCCCTGCTTGCGGCGATGCCCCTGTTGTGGAACGGCTGCGCCTACGTCAACCTCTCCCTCCTGTCGGAGCCCGGCCCCCTTCGCGAGAAAGTCGTGGAGGGCGAGGGCGATGCCAGGATCCTCCTGCTGGATGTGACGGGGATCATCTCCGAGGAGAAGAAGCGGCCCCTGGGACTTCGACAGGAGACCTCGATGGTCGACGAGTTCCGGGAGGCGCTGAAAAAGGCGAGCCGGGACAGGAAAATCGCCGGGCTCGTCGTCCGGATCAATTCCCCCGGGGGGACCGTCACGGCAAGCGACATCCTCCGCCACGAACTCCTCGAGTACAAGAGAAAGACCGGGGTGCGCGTGATCGCCTGCATGATGGACGTGGCGGCCTCGGGGGGGTACTACGTCGCCACGGCGGCCGACGAGATCGTGGCCCACCCCACGACGATCACCGGGAGCATCGGCGTGATCGCCATGAAGTTCAACGTCCAGGGCCTGTTGGGGAAGATCGGCGTGGAAGCCGAGGCCGTCAAATCCGGCGACAAGAAGGATCTCCTCTCCCCGTTCCGCCCGGCCACGGAAGAGGAAAAGAAAATCGTTCAGGCCGTCATCGATCAGCTCCACGACCGATTCATCGACGTCATCGTGGAAGGACGCAAGCCCCTTCCCCGCGACGCCGTCGCGAAACTCGCCGACGGGCGCATCTACACGGCATCGCAGGCGCTCGAACGCAGGCTCATCGACCGCGTGGCGTATCTCGACGGCGCCATCGAGGGCTTGAAGAGCACCCTCAACCTCAAAAACGCCTCCGTCGTCGTCTACCACCGGCCGGGAACGTACAAGGGGTCGATCTATTCCGAGGCGGGGGGAAACACGACGGTGGTCAACATCCTGCCGCAGGATCTGGAGAGCCTGTTGCCGAGAGGGATGCAGTTCATGTACCTCTGGGCACCGTGAAAAGAGGGAAGTTAAGAAGATCGGAAGCGCAGAAGCTAGGAAGAAGAAAATCCTCGCCTGACCTCCTAACTTCACAGCTTCCGAAGTTCACTCTCACAGGCGGTGGCCCGCGTTGAAGGTTACGGATTCGAGTTCTGCCCGGGCAGTGATTCAGGGATGCGGTAGATGTAGATCGGGTCGTTGTGGAGCTTCGAGTCGGCGCGAAGCGTGCGCTGTGGCTTCCACCCCGGGATGGGAAAATTGAAAGAGATGACCCGCGCCCCGTTGCGCAGTTCCCCGGCCAGCTTCTCCCCCAGCCGGCGCATCACGTCGGGGAAAAGGTAGCACGACACGACATCCGCCGCCGCGAGATCGGCGTTCCAGAAATTCCGGAACCGCAGTTCGATGCCCCGGCGTCCGGCTGTCAGCAGCGCCGCCTTGAGAAAGGCGATCGGGTTGATCTCGAACCCCCGGCATGCGACCCCGTAGCGCCGCCTCGCCGCCCGCAGGACCCGGCCGTCGCCGCAGCCGATGTCCACCAGCAGCTCCCCGGCAGACATGGGTACGGCGTCCAGGGCCGTCCGGATCTTCACGCGCCCCGTGGAGGTGTACATGGCCCCCTGCGTCACCGGGTGCACCGCGACGATGGACAGGGCGTGCAGGAGCTTCAGGACGAGAGCCGTCCCGAGGATCGCGAAGACGATGATGAGCCACGTCGGCATCGGTTCCCTCCCGCGCCCTGCATACCCCATCCCGGCGGTACTGTCAAAGCCCGGCTTCTTCCCGTAGACACCCCCCGGCCCCTGTGGTATGGAACGGCAGAATGATCGACGGGAGGTCGTGTCATGAAAGACGTGAACCGCATCGGTTGCCCCAGGCTCGACGGGCCCGAAGTCAGCCGGACCCTTTTCTACCCCCGAATGTCGTGGACAGAGCCAGTCTCCCGGGAGGGCGTCCGGGATGTCCTCATCCCCGTCGAAGAAGGCGTGTCCGTCGGGGCGCGGTACCACATCGTCGACAAGGCGAGTCCCTCGATCCTGTTCTTTCACGGCAACGGGGAGATCGTCGAGGACTACGAAGACATCGCCTTGCTGTACATCCGGATGGGACTCAATTTTCTGCCCGTCGATTACCGGGGTTACGGGCACTCGACGGGGCAGCCTTCGGTCAGCGCCATGCTGCGCGACGCCCGCGTCGTGTTCGAGTACACCCGCACATGGCTGCGGCTCAACGGCTGCACGGGGCCACTCATCGTCATGGGGCGATCCCTGGGCAGCGCATCGGCCCTGGAACTTGCGGAGTGCTGCGCGGAGGCGATCGACGGCCTCATCATCGAAAGCGGCTTTGCCCACTCCCAGACCATCCTGAACCTCGTCGGCATCGACATGCAGCGTGCCGGCATCGACGAGCAGGAGGCATTCCGCCATCTCGAAAAAATCGGCGGCTACCGGAAGCCCACCCTGATCATCCACGCGGAATTCGATCACATCCTGCCCTTCTCGGACGGCGAAGACCTCTACCGGGCGGCAGGCGCCGCAGACAAGAGACTCCTCAAGATCGCCGGCGCAGACCACAACAGCATCTTCATGGTCGGCCTGTCGGACTACATGAAGGCCGTCGGGGAGTTCGCGTCCCGCCTTCGCTGACGGATTCCCGCCCGACGGCCTGGTGCACTCGATTTTCCGGCTCATCAACGCTTGGACAGGGCCCTCCGGGGCCTGCTGAAGATCTCACTCGGGGATAAAATGATGAAGAAATCCATGGATCTTGCAGGTGAATTGAACGTTCTCGGCATGCTCGACAAGGCCAGGGAGATCTACACGGAACTCGGTGAAGCCCCGGCCGTTTCCTACGTCCGGTCCAATTACAGGCTCTTGTCAAAAATTTACCACCCCGATCTGAATCCGAACAACAAGGAAAAAGCCGAGAGGATGCAGCAGAAGATCAATGAGGTTGCCCAGGTCATCAACTCCATGCCCGACCGGGAACTCATCGACGTCATCAAGAACGGCACGCAGAAAAAACCCCGCGACAAGTGGAAGGTTCTCGTCGTCGAAGACGAGTTCGGCTACCAGGACACGCTCCGGAACATCTTCACCATGGAGGGATTCGACGTCCGCGTGGCCATCGACGGCGACACGGGGTACGAAGTCTACAAGAACTTCAAGCCCGACATGGTTCTCACCGACGTGCTCATGCCCAACGTCAACGGCATCGAACTGATCCGCCGCATCCGCAACGAAGACCCCACCATCAAGGTCATCTACATGAGCGGTTTTTTCGGCGTGAAGCGCCTGAAGAAGGAACTGGACGACGAGGTGGCCCTGTATCGTTACCCCACTCTGTCGAAACCCTTCAAGGTAAGCCACCTGCTGGATATCGTGAAAGAGTACCTCGGGCCGAACTGAGGCTTAACGCCGCGAAACAAAAACCCCGCTTTGAAGCGGGGTTTTTTATGACCTCTCAAGCTTTGCTTTCATCCATGAACCGCTGTATCCGATCGATGTAGACGCGCGTTTCCCTTGGCAGCTGCTCCGGGCGGCGCTCCACGTTCCCCATCCCCCAGTTATACGCGGCAAGTGCCGTCGGAACGTCTCCGCCGTACCTCTCGAGCAGTCCCTTCAGATACCGGGTGCCCCCCATGATGTTCTCGCGCGGATCGTAGGCGTCGCGGACACCCAGCTCCTTTGCCGTCTGCGGCATGAGCTGCATGAGGCCCATGGCCCCCTTGGGGGACGTGCTTTCGCTGCGGAAATTGCTCTCGGCACGGATGACCGCGCGGATGAGCTCCGGCTCCACCCCGTATGCCTTCGAGGCCTGCTGGATGATGGGTTCGCAGGCTTGCGCCCGGTCCGTCTTCTTTCGAAGCTTCACGACGGAAGGAATTTCCTGTTCCGGTCCTTCTGCGTTTCTTGACGCAACCGTCTCGCTCGCCCCTGACGGCTTCGCAGCGCGTTTCTCTTCTGTCTTGTCTGCCGCATTCTGGGGATATGCGGCCACCATGCCGGGCCCGCTCCACTGCAGTTGGGCAAACCTCTGATAGAGAGACCGATCCCCGTCGCCGCCCCGCATGAAGCCCAGCAGGTGCTCGTCCAGCATCATCTGTAGTTTAATGATATCGATGATTTGCCGAATTTTCGCGTCATCGGGGGCCCCGTCGGGCGCTTTGCCGGGAGCGATCCCGCCCGGGGCAGACAGCTTCGACTCGAGGATCTGCCGGAAAGCGGTCGACCCGCTTCCGGCGCCCTGAATGGATGGGCCGCTCTCCGTTGGGGGACTGCCTGTCATCTGTCTCAGCAACCTGTCGGCTACGTCGGGGATCTTCATCTGGGTCTCCTGCACGAAATGAATCAATTTTCATGCCATCCGGCACAGGCTCTGCATCATCTGCAGATCGATCCGCCGCCTCCCTTCAGAGAATTCTCTTCAGCAAAAGGGGGGAATTTCCGATGAAATACAACGGTGACAGTTCAGCGGGGAAAGGCGGGGTTGTGCTGAAAAGGATACTGAAAACGATGCTCGAACGTTACAAAGAACTCTTCTACGCCGAAGCCGACACGATGAAAGGCTTCATGGCCCTGCTCATGAAACCGAGGAACACGGGAATCCCCTGGACACAGGAGGAAATCCGCAGACTCAAGCTGACCCTTCGCCACCTGGCCCACTACGTGCCGTTCCTGGTGGTCTTTCTGCTTCCCTTCGGCACGCTCCTGCTGCCTGCCATGGCAGAAGTCCTCGACCGCCGGCGCACGGCAAGAAGAGAGTAAGGATGGGAACGAACGGGCCGATTGCCGAACAGGCTGGTCAAAAATGCCCAGATGCCAGGCGTCCGATATCCCGAGGAGCGAGACGTACTTTGTCCGTACGTCGCAGCGACAAGGGATGAGGCAACGACGCAGGTGGGTATTTTTCACCAGTCTACTTTGTGAGGGCCCCTCCCATCTGCATCATCAGCCACACGTAAAAGTTCACCGGCGTCCCCTCGATCTTCGAGACCGCACCCGTGCCCCAGTCGGAGAGGACCATGTCGATCTGCGGGCTCTCGGCCATGACGACCCCGATGGGCGCCACCTCCTCGCTGACCAGGGCGGCCATTACGGCGCCACCGGCATCTACGGCTTCCACGTCCCAAACCGGTATGCTCCGGCCGGCAACAGGGATCACCCGCCGCTCGATTCGCTTCGCGACGGCCGCGCCCTTGAACTGGCCCACGTCTTTTTCCTCCCCGTTGTAGAAGCTCTCGGGAACGGTGAAGGGCTCGTACCCCCTGACCTGGACGATCACCTCGAAGATCTCGCCCGGTCCCGACTTGGTTTCTTCCACCAGCAGGCGTGTGACCACCGGGGGGTCCTTCTCCGGCGTGACCCCGATCTCCATCCAGGAGCACGGCTTGCCGTCGCG
>JALOPC010000041.1 GCA_025454095.1 Syntrophales bacterium
GTGAAAATTTGCCCGGTCCGCCCTGCCGCGGGGGAAATAATTGCCCGAAGATCCGCGCTTCCCTTGCTGCCGGGCCGCGTGCCGCCGCGGCGAAAAGCCCGCGATGCAGGCGACGTGCGAACGAAAACCATCAATGATATCAATGCATCCGCGTGCTCTGTCTTCCCCGGACCCCGGACCCCGTAGCCCGGAGCCTCCCCCGTGGCACACGCGTTGCTCAACGACATCGTCACAATCCCGAGAGGAGCGAACATGGATTCTTCAGGTGTGCAGATTCAGCTCGACCCCGTTGCCCCCCCGGAAACGCCGAAAAGCCGGGAAAAAACGCCGAAAAGCCGGGAAACGGCGCCCGGCAGGAAACGCGACGAGCGGGACGACAGCCGGGATGCGTCGGTCGTGGCGCTCACCGCATCGTTTGCCGAGATCCTCCAGTCGAAGAAATTGACCCACAAGGCGCACGCGGAGGTACAAACGAAGGGTGGATCCGCCGAGACGACGCGGCAGAACGGCCGGTCGATGGAGGAGACGCTGCAGGCGGCGAAAAAACAGCCTGCAGCCGGGAAGCGGATATCCGCGGACGTGCAGGCCCGGGAGACCCTGGATCATGCAAAGGATCTGGCCGGGCAGGCCGTAAAGGCAGCCAGGGCGAGCGGGTCCGGTGCGGCCGCTCAGGGTGTCGCGCTGCCCGTCGAGGCGGCGAAAAAGGGCGATCTGACCCGGGCCGAGGAGGCCCTGCTCAGGGAATTGATCCTGAACAACGGGAGAGTGGCCGGCCAGAAGAGGGCGCCCCAGAGGACCGGGTTTGTCCAGGGCGAGGCCCTGAACCGCGGCGAGGGGATCAACGCCGTCAAGTCGATGACGGCGAAGGAAGGGGAGGTGCTCAAGAATCTCTCGGGCGGCGAAGCGGCTGCGGCCCCGCAGAAGCCCAGGAGCGCGAAGCCGGCGAAACCCCAGCAGGACTTCTTTGCCCCCGAGCCGTCCGTGTCGGAGGGCAAGGCATCCCCTGCCGCCCCGTCCGTAGAAGCCATGAAGGACGCAGGGGCAGGCCAGGCCGAAACGCAGCAGGACAAGCCGGCTGAGGCCGGACCGGCGAAGAAGCTCTCGGCCTCGAAAGGGAGCGGGACGGAGAGCCGGGACCCGATCGCGGCCCCGGGAGAACGTTCCGCCTATGCGCTGGGAAAAGCGTCCGGAGGGCTTGCCGCCGCAAAACCGCAGGCCGTGATGAGCCAGGTGCTCGACGGCGCGGCCCAGATGCTCCGCGACGGCTCGGGGCGAGTCGTCCTGACCCTGCAGCCCCCGCGGCTCGGTACCCTGGATCTCGACGTCGTCGTCCAGGACAACCGCGTGAAGATGGTCATGCTGGCCGATAACCAGGAGGTCAAACAGCTTCTCCAGGCCGGCATGGACGATCTGCGAAACGCGCTGCAGGACAAGGGATTCGAGATCGACCGCATGGACGTTCTCGTCCAGAACCGCCCCGATCAGGGGGGCTCGGACTTCTGGCAGGAGGCGGGATTTGCCCGCGGGGATGCGAGCAAGGCGGAGCGGCAAAAAACGAAGCAGGACGAAGGGCCCGATGCCCGGGGAACCCCGATCCGGCATGTCCGCACGGGGGACAGCGGCCTCAGCGTCTTTGCATGACGGGAAGCGAAACCGGGAGGAGATGAACCATGAGTTACACGAGCACGGTACAATCAGCCGCCAGCTCCACGACGGCGGCCGCGACGAGCGGCACGAAAGGTGTCCTGGGCAAAGACGAGTTTCTGAAGATGCTCATTGCCCAGCTCAAGAACCAGGACCCGCTCAACCCGCTGGACGGCACGGCCTTCACGGCGCAGCTGGCCCAGTTCTCGAGCCTGGAACAGCTCCAGAACATCAACACCCAGCTCACCGCCTTCACCAAGCAGCAGCAGGCGCTGGGCAACACGCAGGCGGTGAACCTCATCGGCAGGGAGGTCCTGGCAAAGGGGAACACGGTCCATGCCGAAGGAACCCCCGTTTCGCTGAGTTATCAGCTCCAGAGCGATGCCGCGGAGGGCCTCGTCCGCATCTACGACGCCAACGGTGCGCTTGCCGATGCCCTGACCTTCCGGAACCAGAGACAGGGCCTCAACACCCTGACGTGGAGCCCGCCGAGCTCGCTTGCGGGCGACTGCACCTTCGAGGTGAGCGCCGTTGACGGCAGCGGCAAATCCGTGGGCGTCGACGCGATGGTCCAGGGAGAGGTGACGGCGGTGAACTACCGTGA
The DNA here is from genome assembly GCA_025454095.1 of Syntrophales bacterium. Taxonomy (GTDB): domain Bacteria; phylum Desulfobacterota; class Syntrophia; order Syntrophales; family UBA2192; genus UBA2192. The sequence goes on from JALOPC010000041.1 coordinate 2,249, forward strand.
CGGCGTGACCTATCTCAGTGTGGGCGGCAGGGAGATTGCCTACGGCGACGTCGTCTCCGTGAAAAAGACCAGTTCGAATTAACACCGGGAACAAGACCGGGAAAACAGGAGGATCGTGAGATGGGAAGCGCACTATGGATTGCCATTTCGGGGCTCAATGCCAGCTCCAAGCAGATGGACGTCATCGGGAACAACATCGCCAATGCCAACACGACGGGATTCAAGTCCGGCAAGATGTACTTCGCCAACGTGTTGAGCCAGAGCCTCTCCGGCGGCTCTGCAGGATCCATGCAGATCGGCCAGGGGGTCACGGTGGCCGATGTGGCCACCCAGTTCAGCCAGGGGTCCCTCGAGTCCACCTCCAGTTCCCTCGATCTGGCGATTGACGGCGGCGGCTTCTTCATCGTCGAGGATGCCGACGGCTCGCAGTGTTACACCCGGGCCGGCGCCTTCCACATCGACGGCGAGGGCTACCTCGTCGATATCAACGACTTCCGCGTGCAGGGCTACGCACCGGCCTCGCCGGCCCTCGGCGACATCAACACGAGAAACGCGCAGTCGGCCCCCGTCGCCACCACGTCCTTCTCGGTGGGGCTCAACCTCGATGCGCGGACCGCCACGGGCAGCACGTTCTATTCCTCGCAGACCGTCTATGACTCTCTCGGGGCGGCCCACACGCTTGCCACGACGTATACGAAGACGGAAGGGGACGGCGAATGGGGCATGAGCATCACCCTGGACGGCAATGCCGCCGACACCCAGAATTACACGGGCTTGACCTTCGACGGGGAGGGCAACCTCGAGCATGTCTACAGCTCGGCCATGGGCACCCCAACCGGCTCGGGGAGCGGTACGGCCACGTCGACTCTGGCAGACGGCCATGACGGGCAGATCTACCAGGCGGGCAACCTCGTTCTGCGGCGGGACGGCGTCGATGTCTGGTCCGTCCATTCCACCTCCGACTACGAGAACGCGACCATCACGAGTTACGGCACCCTCGGCAGCGACGACACCCTGGCCATCGACCTCGACGGTGCCGGCGGTGCGGACATCACCGTGACCCTCGGCGGAACCTGGGCTGCCAACGACACCCTCACCATCCCGTTCACGTCGACGGAGGTGGACCCCGCCGATATCAACGTTTCGTTCAGCGGCCTCGCCAACGGCGCCACGATCGGGGCATCGGGAATGCTGTCGTGGGATCTGACCTCGGCCGACGCCGAGACGATCAGCGGGTATGCCTCCACCTCGACGGTGAAGGCCCTCGTCAATGACGGGTACCCCTCCGGCGTGCTCAAGAGCCTTGCCATCGAGAAAGACGGCACCATTACCGGTTACTTCACCAACGGCCAGACGGCTTCGCTGGGGCAACTGGCACTGGCCGACTTCCCCAATCCCTGGGGCCTCCAGAAGATGGGCTCGAACCTTTTCAGCTCCACCCTGACCTCCGGTCAGGCCATCGTGAACACGCCGGGCGCGGGCGGCCTCGGCGAAGTGTCCTCCAACTCGCTGGAAATGGCCAATACGGACATCGGAACGGAGTTCATCAACATGATCACGGCCCAGAGAGCCTATCAGGCCAACGCCAAGGTCATCACGACGACGGACGACATGATGACGGCGCTGATGAACATCAAGCGGTAACCCGGCGGGCCGGGTTGACCCTGGACAGCGGTAGGCCGCTCGAAGGGAGAAACCCGGCCCCTTGTTCCGTACCGTCAATTTGTTGACCTGCCGGGGCGCTCCCTGCCGCTGCCGGGACCCTCTTTCCCGCCGCTTCGGAAGACCCTTACGCCGCAACGGCCCACACCCCCCTGCCGGCGGCCCCTGCGCGCCGGAATCACTTGAAAATTCTGCCCTTTCGATTGGTATGGAATTTGCTCCTACCTCTCTGTGCACCTGCGGAGCCCCCGCGGTCCGCCCCGGGACTCTGTCCCATGGGCCTGTACGGGGACGGAGGCGCTGACCGGACACCCGGGCCGAGAACGCGGGACCCGGCCGGCGGGGCGCCTGCGCGGTGCGTTCCGACAATGCAACAAAGAAGGAGTGAACCAGGGAGCCATGGCCAAGGAAGCTGAAAAAAACAAGCCGGAAGAGCAGGCTGCCGAGGGCGGCAAGGAGAAGAAAAAAGGCTCCATGCTCAAGTGGATCATCATCGCGGTGGTCGTCCTGATGGTGCTGGGCGGCGGCGGTGCCGGGGCCTATTTCTTCCTGAACAAATCGGCCAGCAAGGAGGCGCAGGCACCTGCGAAGCCTCCCATCGGAGCCGTCTGGGCCCCCGATGTGTTCATCATCAACCTGGCCGATGCCGAGGCGGACCGCTATCTCAAGGTCGTCATGAACTTCGAGCTCTCCGACCCGCTGGCCGTGACCGAGCTCGAGCAGATGAAGCCCAAGGTGCGCGACATGGTCCTCGGCGTGCTCACCGTGAAAGGGTTCAAGGACCTGAACAACTTCGAGGGTAAGCAGCGGCTCAAGGAAGAGATCGCCATGCGCCTCAACGGCCACCTCACGAAGGGCAAGGTGGTCCAGGTGTACTTCACGGATTTCGTCGTCCAGTAAGGGGCGCACGCCGGAGAAGAACATCCCCCTGACGTCCAGCCCGTGCAAGGGGCAACGGGGGGGATGTAGACGAAACAAGACCGACAAGACGGAACAGACCGAATCGACTATGTCCAACATCCTATCCCAGGAAGAGGTAGACGTCCTCTTAAAAGGGCTCTCCGGCGGGGAAATCGACACGGACCGGGGCGAGCAGCACGAACCGGGCGATGTCATTGCCTACGACCTGACCAGCCAGGACCGGATCATCCGGGGCCGAATGCCCACCTTCGAGATGACGACGGAGAAGTTCGCCCGTCTCTTCCGGCTCAGCCTCTCGTCGCTGCTGCGGCGGGTCGTCGGGGTGAGCGCTCTTTCGGTGGAGATGATGAAGTTCGGCGAGTTCCTGAAGACGCTCCCGGTGCCGACCAGCCTGCACATTTTCCGCATGGACCCGCTGCGGGGCAGCGCGATCTTCGTCGTCGAGTCGAAGGTGATCTTCTCGCTGGTCGACATTCTCTTCGGCGGCTCCGGGCAGTCGAGCTTCAAGATCGAGGGCCGGGAGTTCACCGCCATCGAGAACCGCCTGATCAAGCGGGTCGTGCTCAACGCGCTGGTCGATTTCGAGAAGGCCTGGAAGACCATTGTCGACGTGAAGATCGCCCACCAGCGCTCGGAGATCAACCCCCAGTTTGCGCACATCGTCCCGCTGACGGACGTGGTCGTCGTGGTCCACTTCGAAATCGAGATGGAGTTCTCCTCGGGCATCGTGTCCATCTGCATCCCCTACTCGATGCTGGAGCCCGTGCGGGAGAAGCTGCAGGCGGGCTTCCAGAGCGACGCGCTGGAGGTGGATCGCGAGTGGGCCAACCGGTTCAAGGAAGGGCTCGTCGCGTCGAAGGTGGAACTCATCGTGGAACTCGGGCGCACCGAAGTCAGCGCCAAGGATGTGGTCGGCCTCAAGAAAGGCGACGTCATCATGCTCGAGCGCTACCGCGTCGACCCCCTTGACGTCTACGTGGAGGGCGTTCAGAAGATCCGCGCCTTCCCGGGCGTCTACAAGGGGAACACCGCAATCCAGGTTGCGGGAATGATTCAGGGAAAAGAGGCTCGGTACTATGGAACAGAATGAAGTGGACAGCTTGATGCAGGAGATCAACAAGGAGACCGGCGGCGCCCCGCCCGGGCAGGACGGGGACATCGGCTGGGACGACGTCAAGGACGAGCTGGAGAAGTCCAGGCAGGCCGCCCCGGGTGCGGAAGTCAGCGAGCCCGATTTCAACGAGCTGCAGAAAACGCCGGCCGGCAAGGGGGGCTTCGATCTCGATTTCATCCTCGACATCCCGCTGACGCTCACCGTGGAACTGGGCCGCTGCCGGATGCTGATCAACGAGCTGCTGCAGCTCGGCCAGGGCTCCGTCGTGGAGCTGCAGAAGATCGCCGGCGAACCCATGGACGTCTACGTGAACCAGCGCCTGATCGCGCGCGGGGAGGTCGTCGTCATCAACGAAAAATTCGGCGTCCGCCTGACGGATATCATCTCCCCCGCGGAACGCATCCTCAAGCTTCGTTGAAAGGGGCGCGGACGGCATGAGCACTCTCGATTTTCTGGCATCGCTGCTGAAGATGATCTCGGCCCTGGCCGTCGTGCTCGGGGTCATGCTGGCCGGGCTCTGGGCGGTTCGGCGGTTCATGAGCAAGACCGGCGCCAAGGTGGACGACGGCCAGATGATCCGGGTTCTCTCCACCCGGTACCTGGGCCCGAAATCGAGCATCCTGCTTCTCGACGTGCTGGGCAGCGTGATCGTTGTCGGCGTCTCCGGCACCCAGATGACCCTGCTGACCACCATCACCGACGAGGACTCCCTCGAGCGGCTCCGGTCGGCGCGGCCGGGGGAAAGCGACACGCAGCCCTTTCTGGACCCGATCAGCCTGTACAAGCGCAAGCTGAAAACCTTGAGCCTTGTCGGCGGTCAGAGCGAGCCGAAGTGAAACGCCGTCCGTGAGGAGCATGTCCGCGAACAGGACCATGAAGAAGCATTTCCCGACATTTCTTGCCCTCGCGCTGCTGCTTGCCGCCGTGTCGATTCTCGCGGCGGTGCCGGCCGGTGCGCAGAACATGCCCATCCCGTCGGTGAGCCTCAACTTCGGAGACGGCTCCGGCGATCCCGGCAAGGTGGCCGTCGTGATGCAGCTCCTGCTGCTGCTGACCGTGCTCTCTCTCGCCCCGGCGATCCTCATGATGGTGACCTCCTTCACGCGGATCGTCGTCGTGCTGTCGATCCTGCGGCACGCCCTGGGAACGCAGCAGCTGCCGGCAAACCAGATCGTCATCGGGCTGGCGCTCTTCCTGACGTTTTTCATCATGACGCCCGTGTGGCAGAAAGTGAACAGCGACGCCATCCAGCCCTACATGAACGAGGAGATCTCGACCCCGCAGGCCTTCGAGAAGGCGACGGTGCCGATCCGGGACTTCATGCTGAAGCAGACCCGGGAGAAGGACATGGAGCTGTTTATCAAGGTCTCGGGAGGGAAAAAGCCCGAAAAGCCCGCCGACGTGGCGCTCACGGCACTCATCCCGGCCTTCGTCATCAGCGAATTGAAGACCGCGTTTCAGATCGGCTTTCTCATCTACATTCCCTTCCTGGTCATCGACATGGTCGTGGCCAGCATCCTGCTGTCGATGGGAATGATGATGCTGCCGCCGATCATGATCAGCCTGCCCTTCAAGCTCCTGCTGTTCGTGCTCGTCGACGGGTGGTACCTCATCATCGGCTCGCTGGTCCAGAGCTTCCACTAACGGGCCGGAAAGGAAGGGCGGAGACATGTCAACGGATCTGATCATGGGCATCGCGGGCGAGACCATGAAGGTGACGCTCCTCGTGTCGGCGCCGGTCCTGCTCGTCGGTCTCGTCGTGGGCATCGTCATCAGCGTCTTCCAGGCGGTCACGCAGGTGCACGAGATGACGCTGACCTTCGTGCCCAAGATCATTGCCGTCATGCTGGCGCTTCTCGTCGCCGCGCCCTGGATGCTCGACATGCTCGTGAACTTCACGCACAACCTGTTTACGAACATACCGAACTACATCAAGTGAGGGGAGGGGTATCGGGTATAGGGTCTCGGGTATCGGGTCCAGGAACCGCTATCGTCCGCCTCGAATCTCCCGAGCATACCCGTCGAGGGCCGTTATGACGTTTCCCAGCTTCTCCGCCGGGCAGATCGAGCTGTTTTTCCTCATCCTTTTGCGGATCAGCGTGATCGTCGCGATGATCCCGATCCTCGGGGACCGGACCACCCCTGCGCGGGTCAAGGGGGGCCTGGCGATCCTCATCACGATTCTCGTCTTTCCCTTTGTGGAGCGCCCCGCAGCGGCTGCGGACGACCTGTTCAACCTCGGGCTGAGCATGGCCGGGGAGGTGTTCGTCGGGATCATCCTCGGTTTTGCCGGCCGGCTCCTGTTCGAGGGCATCCAGCTGGCGGGCCAACTCGTCGGCTTCCAGATGGGGTTTTCCATCGTCAACGTCATCGACCCCGTCACCAGCGGCCAGGTGTCCATCATTGCCGAATTCCAGTACCTGCTCGCGGGTCTGCTCTTTCTCGCCGTCGACGGCCATCACATGATGATCCAGGCCATCTCGGAGAGCTACCGGGTATTGCCGGTCCTGGGGTTTCACGTCACGGGGGATCTGATGCAGCACCTCGTCGCGCTGTCGAGGGACATGTTCGTCATCGCGGCGAAGATCTCGGCGCCCATCGTGGCGGCGCTGATGTTCGCCAATATCGGCCTGGGGCTCGTCGCGCGGACGGTCCCCCAGATCAACATTTTCATCGTCGGCTTCCCGCTCCAGATCGCCATCGGTCTCATCGGTGTCGGCGTCACCCTGCCCCTGTTTCTCCACCTTGCGGCCGGACTCTTCTCGAATCTCCCCGCCCAGATGGGCCTCCTGCTCAGGGCCATGTAGGCGCCGAAAGACGACGGGGACAGGGTTCGGGGTCCAGGCTCCGGGGTTCCGGGAAAACAGGAAAAGATCCTCGCCCGGAACGCATCCAATCCCGCCGTTCCGGCACGAAGTCTGCAATTCACTTCACCGATGCTATTCGCCCGATATCCCCGGCATTTTTGCCCGTTTTTTGACATCAGCGTCAGCAGCCCGGAAAGCCGCTGCAAGCGTTGCCGACGACGGGGTTTCGGCAGCGAAATGGCAAACCGAGGGTTCGGCCCCTGTTTTGTTTTTTCCT
>JALOPC010000305.1 GCA_025454095.1 Syntrophales bacterium
TCCTCGACGTTCTTCACCCGGAAGGGCTCGAAGTTCTTCCCGCGGGGGAAGAGCTTGAGGCCCGGGCCCGCCACCTCCACGCCGCAGCACAGGGCATCCTCGCCCTCGTACTGGCGCTTCATGCGCGTCACCCCGACGAGTTCGAAGATCTCGTTGACGACGGGGTCTTTTTCCGGCGTGTAGCGCGAGGCGCAGGGTCGCTGGTAGGCGACCTTCATGTTGAGCTTCTTCAGGCTCCCTTTCTTCTCCTTCAGGACGTCCCGGAGGTGCTCGAAGAGGTGAATCGGCTTGAAGGGGATCTTGATGCCCAGTTCGGGGGCCACCCCCTTGATCGCCGCGTAGCAGTCGTCGTGCAGGAAGACGATCTCCTTCGCCCCGGACTTGGCCAGGTTGTCCACCATGCCCTGCAGGCGCTCCCGCAGGATCGACTCGTCGCCCATGTGGGAGAAGAGCACGTTGCAGAAGTAGTGCTTGCCCTTCAGCACGGGGATCGTCTCGAAGAGCTGCCCCTGGATGGCCCAGGGCATGTTGCCCTGCATGACGCAGATCGACATGACCCGCTCGGCGGGCGGCACGGGCTTCGGCTCCCCCTCGGGCTTGAACCGCGCAGCCATGTCGGCGCGCATCTTCGGGTCGGTGAAATCGCCCGCCTCCTCCAGCCGCTTCATGATGAGGTCGAAGGGCCGGGCGTTCGTGGGGCAGTACTCGTCGCAGGCCATGCAGGTCACGCAGTCGTAGATCCAGGGCGACTTCTCGCCCGCGGCGAGCTTGCGCATCGCCGCCGACCCGCTCTCCTTGTCGAACTCCAGGTACTTGCACCGCGCCAGGCAGTCTCCGCAATAATCGCATCTTTCCTCGTGGAACATAACCTATCTCCCTTCCTCAGCAGTATTCCATGACGTGACGTCATTCGGATTTCACGGTTTTGGTTTCCCCTCGAAAGCGGCCGCCGCAACGGCCCCTCGTGCGTTCCGGTGTTCTGCTCCAGCCGGCCGGCATCACGCTCCCGGCAACGAACAGGAATCCCCGGGGCATCCCTTGCACCTTGCCGTCAGGCTCCGGACAGGTCGGAAAACGTGTACGTGGACCCGACACTGTTAAGCACGAATGCGGAGGGAAAGGCCAGGGAAAAACGCTGAATGGCTTTCCACCCCGTGCAGTGCATCGGCACGACGACGTCCGGCGCCTCCGCCTTCAAGCAATCCACGGTATCCTCCAGGATGGGCTCGAAGAGAGGTCCGGCGAGATGAAAGCCCCCGAGGACCGCGTGGACCCGTTGAGCGCCGGTGATCTTTTTCCCGTACCGGACGGTATTGACGATGCCCGCATGGCTGCAGCCTCCGATCACGACCAGGCCCTTGCCCTTCAAGAGAAGGTACAATGCCTGGTCGTCCGGGATCGGGTCCTTTTCGAGGGTCCCGTTTTTCTCCACCACCGCGTGGGGCATTCCCTTTTCGAAGGGCGTGGTCCGCTCCACCTCGCCGCTCGCCATGATCATGCCCTCACAGAGAAGGGCCGGCGTGGCCGTTTCCCGGATTTGACCTCCCCGGCGCTCGATTTCTTCCCGGTCCAGCATCCGGGGGAATCGATCTTTCCCCCCGTCCTTGCGGGTCAGGTAGCGCGGCGAATCGAACGCACCGGGGTGCACGAGGACCGGCATCGGCTTGCGGGACTTCTCCAGGACGGCGTGCAACGAGCCCAGGTGATCCATGTGACCGTGGCTCAACACGATTGCCTCGATGTCCTCCGGGTTCAGTCCCAGGTGCTCCATGTTGTGCGGCACGCCGATGGCGCTGTACCCGGTGTCGAACAGGACGGTGTGCGCACGGCGCCCTTCCCGGACGGTGACGAGCAGGGAAAGGCCGTGCTCGCCCACGAGGGTGTCCCTGGAAATCTCCCCGTTTGCCGAGAGGTTCGCCCTGCGGACCACCCTCGTGTTTCCAAGGAGCACATCCACGTAGTTGTCCATGAGGGTCAGCACTTCGATGTGGTCCACTTCCCTCAATCGTTCACTCATGGTCCGCACCCGCCTCCTGTCGACCCTTTCCCAGCCGATCCTCACGTCGTCCGCCCCGTCGAACTGAGGAACATAGGGTTTGATATCCAACAGGGGGGTGCCGTCGACGATGTCCACGTTTTCGACGAAGAGAACGTTCTTCTCGATCGCGAGCAGGCGGACGACCGAGATCCCGATCGCGTTGGGCCGCGACGGGCTTCTCGTCGCGAAGACCCCCCGCTCGACGCTGTCCATGTAGGGCTTCGCCCGAAGTGAGGCCGGCTTGGCCCTGTTGAAATGATAGATCAGGATCACGTGAGAAAAGCCGTCGAGATCCTGCAGGCCATCGACGACGGCGGGGTCCGTCTCCACGCGGCCCAGTATCCCCTTGGCGGCCGCCGGCTGGATCGGCACGCCCTCGGGGGAGGAAAATGGGGTGCGGATGACCCCGATGGGCCTGTAACGGATCTCCTGCATCGCCTGCTCAGCCTTTCTGGGTTTTCCCGACGGCGAAATCCCGCAAGGCCTTCTGGAGGGCCCGGGCCGCCAGCAGGGCGCAGTGCCGGTCCTCCTCGGGCATCCCGCCGAGATACTCCGCGATGGCGCTCTGGTTGATGCCCAGGCAGCCCCGCAGGGTACGCCCCCTGGCCATCTCGGCGGCAGCGGCCATCGACGCGAAGGCGGAGATGCAGCCGTCGATCACGAAGGCGGCATCCTCGACCTTCCCGTCGGCCACGCGGAGGAAAAACTCCACCCTGTCGCCGCACTCGCCCGTGAGCGCCGCATAGCCGTCCGGCCTGTCGATGCGCCGGTTGTTCGCCGCGTCCGTCCCGAGCCGGATCAGTTTCTCCGAGTAGCGCCTGCCCGTCCGCTGGAAGAGCATCTCGAGCAGCACCCGTATCGTGTCCGCGTCACGTTCCATCGCAAAAGCGGGTCTTCCTGTCGATCCGTCCTGCTGTCCCCACTAAGCACATCGGGCCCTCAAAAACAACCGGCCCATCCGCCCCCGTTCACGTGCGCAGGGAGGTCACGATGTTCCGCACGATCCCCTCGAACGCCTTCGCCGACGGCGAGCCCGCCCTGGACTTGACGAAAGGAAGCCCCCGGTCGGCCATCTCCACCAGCTCGGGCTCGAAGGGGATACGCCCCAGGAAGGGAACACCCAGGTCCTTCGCGGCCTTCTCGCCGCCGCCCTTCTTGAAAATCGGTGTCTCCTTCCCGCAGTGCGGGCAGACGAAGCCGCTCATGTTCTCGACGATCCCGAGAACGGGGATATTCAGCTGGCGCGCGAAGAACACGCTCTTGCGCGCATCGAGGATCGAGACGTCCTGGGGGGTGGTCACGATGACGGCCCCGCTCACGTCGGGGATGAGCTGGCAGGCGCTCAGCGGCTCGTCGCCGGTGCCGGGAGGGGAGTCGACGATCAGGAAGTCCAGATCGCCCCAGTTGATCTCTTCGAGAAACTGGCGGATGGCGGACATCTTCAGGGGACCGCGCCAGACGATGGGCATGTCCGGGCTGGCGGCCGCGAAGGAGATGCTCGCCGCCTTGAGGGTGGGCAGCACCCGGACCGGTTCGATGCCCCGCTCGGAGCCGGTGAACCCCTCGCCCTCGACGCCCAGCATCTTCGCGATGTTGGGACCGTGCAGGTCGATGTCCACGAGGCCCACGTCCCGGCCCGTCAGGGCCAGCGTGTATGACAGGTTGACGGAAACGGAGGTTTTTCCCACCCCTCCCTTTCCGCTCATGACGATGATCTTGTGCTTGATCCGGGACATCCGCTTTTTCAGCTCTTTGTCCTTGTCTTCCTCTTTCGGGTCTTGAATTTGGATGGGTTTCATGGGTTGACGGGTTGTGACTCCTTTCTGGTAAAATTATGACGACCGGCGGTTCTGTCCCGCCGGTTCGGAATCGATCTTGTCCCAGGCGGCGCGGATCGCCGCGGTGACATCGTCCTCGGCCGTCTCGACGTAGGGGACGGCGCGTATCAGGGATTCGGCCACCCGCTTCGAGAAGGGGATCCGCCCCAGGAGGCTTACCCCCTCCCGGGTGCAGAGGTCTTCGATCTCTCGGCTGCGCTCCGGGTTGATGTCCCACTTGTTGATCACGATGCCCGCGGGGATCCGGAAATGCCGGGCAAGCTCCATGACGCGCCGCGCGTCGTGGATTCCCGACAGGGTCGGCTCCGTGACGATGACGGCAAGATCCGTGTCGGTCAGAGAGGCCAGCACGGGACAGCCGATCCCCGGGGGGCCGTCGATGATCACATAGTCCAGGCGGCGCGTTTCGGCAAGCTCTTTTGCCTTCTGCCGGATCAAGGCGACGAGCTTTCCCGAATTCTCCTGGGCGATCCCCAGCTTCGCGTGGACGAAGGGCCCGTAGGCCGTATCCGAGAGGTACCACTGGCCGCAGAGGTTTTCCCGCATCTCGACGACCTCGACGGGACAGATGCGGGCGCACAGCCCGCAGCCCTCGCAGGCCAGGGGATCGACCGCGAAATGGTCGTCGGCCCCGTGAATCGCATCGAAGCGGCACGCTTCCGCGCACTCGCCGCAGGCGATGCAGGTGTCCGGGTCGATCCACGCGGTCTTGCCGCTCCGGAACTCGTGCGTCTCGGCGACGCGCGGGTTGAGCAGGAGGTGCAGGTCCGCCGCGTCGACGTCGCAGTCGACCATGACCTTGTTCTGAGCCAGCGAGGCGAGCGACGCCGTGAAGATCGTCTTACCCGTGCCGCCTTTGCCGCTGATGACCACGATCTGCTTCATAGTGA
>JALOPC010000306.1 GCA_025454095.1 Syntrophales bacterium
TCGAGCCCGGCCCTGTCCGTCATGTCTCCTTCAGGTGCTTGTGCGCTTCGTTCTTGGACTCGTAGAGGTGCGGGGCCACTTCCCGTTTTGCCAGCTCGTCGCCGAGTTTCATCCTCAGAAAAGTGCTCGTCGTGTAGCGCGTGACCTTCTCGTAGAACTGCATCACGTACTTCACCATCTCCGCATACTCCTCGACGAGTTCGGGCAGAATGTTGAAGTTGTCGTAGTTGACGATCGTGTAGACCTTCCTGCCCAGGGGCTTCAGCATCTTCTCCACGAGGTTCTGGATGGTCCGGATCTGCTCGCTGGATTTCACGTAGAAGTTCTCGAAATTGACGTAGAAGGTGTTTTCGCCCGGGACATAGACGAGCCGGTCCTCGACGGGGATTTCCAGCATGTCGCGTTTCAGCCCCATGGACTCGGTCTTGAAGATTCTGGCATCCATGAGGCGGGGGGGTCTTTTCATGACGGGCTCGAACCCCATCCTGGAGAGGATGTCCCTTTCGAGGTCGACGCCCGGGGCAATCTCGGTCAGTTCCATCCCGTCCTTCGTCAGCGTGAACACGCAGCGCTCCGTGATGTAGAGCACGGGCTGGCCTCTGAGTGCGGCGTACTTTCCGCTGAAGGTGATCTGCTCGACTTGCTCGAGAAACTTCTGCTCGCGGCCCTCCCGGGCGATGCGCAACGTCCCGTCCTCCACGGCGACTTCGAGCCCTCCCGCGGTGAAGGTGCCCATGAAGACGATCTTCTTCGCGTTCTGGCTGATATTGATGAACCCGCCGGGACCCACGAAGCGGGGGCCGAACTTGCTCACGTTGACGTTGCCGTCCCTGTCCATCTCCGCCGACCCGAGGAAGGCGATGTCCAGGCCGCCGCCGTCGTAGAAATCGAACTGGTAGGGCTGATCGATGAGGGCGTCGAGATTCGTCGCGGTGCCGAAATTGAGCCCGCCGTTGGGCATCCCGCCGATCACCCCCGGTTCCGCCGTCAGCGTCAGCAGGTTCAGCACCCCCTCCTCGTGGGCCACCCGGGCTACGCCCTCGGGCATGCCGATGCCGAGATTGACCACCTGGTTGGGCCGCAGTTCGAAGGCCGCGCGCCGCGCGATCACTTTCCGCGGGCCGAGTTCCATGGCCGCAATGGAGGCCATGGGGACGCGCACCTCCCCCGTGAAGCCCGGGTTGTACGGCTCGAGGAAGGTCATCCAGTGGTTTTCCGGCCGCGCGACGACGACGCAGTCCACGAGGATCCCGGGGACCTTCACGTGCTTCGGGTTCAGGGTGTGCTGGTCGGCGATCCGCTCGACCTGGGCAATGACGAAGCCGTTGTTGTTCTTGGCCGCCATGGCCTGCGCCAGCACCTCGATCGTGAGGGCTTCTTTCTCCATCGTGATGTTGCCGTTCGTGTCCGCCGTGGTTCCCCGGATGATGGCGACGTTGATCGGGGGCAGTTTGTAGAAGAGAATCTCCTTTCCTTCGACCTCCATGAGCTTGACGAGGTCTTCCCCCTCCTTCTTCGTTTTCTGGTTCAGTTTTCCGCCGTCGAGCCGGGGGTCGATGAACGTGCCCAGGCCGACGTAAGAAATAAGCCCCGGCTTGCGGGCCGCAAGGCTGCGGAACAGCGTGCTGATACAGCCCTGGGGCATGTTGTAGGCCAGGACCTTCTCCTCCCGGATGAGTTTCTGGAGCATGGGTGCAAGACCGATGTGGCCGCCGATGACGCGCCCCACGAGGCCTTCGTGGCCCAGGTGATTGAGGGCCCTGGTTTTTCCATCCCCCTGCCCTGCCGCATAGATCAAGGTCAGGTTCAGGGGGTGGCCCTCCTTCTTGAAGCGCTCCTCAATGCAGATGAGGATGTCCTCGGGGACTCCCGTGGCGACGAAACCGCCTGTCGTCACAACGTCCCCGTCCCGGATGATGGCGGCGGCCTGTTCGCCCGTGACGATCTTCCCCTTTCTCCGGATCTGGGCCCGGAGTTCCTCAATGATGGGGTGCTTCGAGAGCGGCTGCAGATCGCCCCTGTCCTCAAACCCGAAATATCCGTTTTCCTTTTCGTCCATGGGAATCCTCCGTTTCACGGGATAACCGGTCCGTGGCTGCGCATGCCCTTCTCGCGGTCGATTCCAAGACCCTCTGCTTCGGGAAACGACGCAAAATGATGGCATCGGGGCATCGTGATGTCAAGGGATTGCATCGTCTTTTCCTTTGACAAAACAAGGCCGATTCATTACTTTGAAAGTGCTTGATTCTGCAAAGGAATAGACGACCCAGCCCATGAAGACACCGGAACGGGAGATACACGGGGGAGTAAAATTCAGGGTGGACTTCCTCTCGGCGGCCATTCCCGCCGACGCCCGGCTCGAGGAATTGAAATGGTGGTGCGCCGAGTTCCACCGGCGGAACTTCGCCCCGCCCTACGGCGAATTTTCCCAGGGAAATCTCAGTTTCCGCATCCGGCCCGGCGAGGACGCCTTCATCGTCACGGGCTCCCAGGTGGGCTGGAAAGACAGCCTGTCGGACGATCGGTTCGTCACCGTGCACGGCTGCGACATGGAGAGGGGAACCGTGACGGCAAGCGGCACAAGGGACCCCTCGTCGGAGAGCCTCCTGCACTTCGCGATCTACAGGGCCCGCAAGGACGTGCAGGCCGTCTTCCACGGCCACAGCCGGGAGATCCTCCGATGCGCCGACCGTCCGGCGGACATCCCGGAGACGGCGGAAAAACAGCCCTACGGGAGCATCGAACTGGCCCGGGGAGTCCTTGACGTGATGGGAAACGCCGATTTCGTCATCATAAGAAAGCACGGGTTCATCTCCCTGGGCAAATCCATGGAGGAAGCAGGCAGGAAAGCCATCGAGGTCCATCAGCGCTGTCTCCCGGCG
>JALOPC010000307.1 GCA_025454095.1 Syntrophales bacterium
ACCCGCCCGGTGTCAAGCCGTTACAAAACGGGGAGGCCTCTCACTTGCCGCCCCGGTCCTTCCCGAAGGCCTTCGCGAAGGGGTTGTTGAAGGGGGCGGGCTCGGGTTTCCTGGTCTCCTGCTTCTGCCTGTCCTGCCGCGGCTTCTCCGGCCTGCGCTCCGGTCGCTTTCCTTTCTCCGGCGCGGCTCCCGCGGGGGGTGCTTTTCGTTCGCCCGTCGCGCCCTTCCTCATCGAAAGAGAGATCCGCTTGCGCTCCAGGTCCACCTCGAGAACGGTCACCTCGACGCGCTGGGCCACTTTGACGACCTGGTTGGGGTCGGAGACGTAGCGGTCGGCCAGCTGGCTGATGTGCACGAGGCCGTCCTGGTGGACGCCCACGTCGACGAAGGCGCCGAAGGCCGTCACGTTGGTGACGCGCTCGCGCGGGTCGCGGCCGGGTTTCGCCAGTTCGGCCACGATGTCCTTCAGTGTGGGGATGCCCACCTTGTCGCTCACGTACTTCGTGATGTCGATGACCTTCCGTTTCGCATCGTCCTTCACGAGATCCGCGACGGAGCAGTCCAGGTCGCGCGCCATGGCCTCCACGACGGGGTAGCTCTCGGGGTGGACGGCGCTCGCGTCGAGCGGGTTCTTCCCGTCGCGGATGCGCAGGAAGCCCGCCGCCTGCTCGAAGGCCTTGGGCCCCAGGCGCGGGACCTTGCGCAGGCCCTCGCGCGCGTCGAAGGGGCCGTGCTCGTTGCGGTACGCCACGATGTTGGCGGCCAGCTGGGGCCCCAGGCCCGAGACGTAGGTCAGCAGCTGCGGGCTTGCCGTGTTGACCTCGACGCCCACGGCGTTCACGCAGCTCGACACGACGTCGTCGAGGCTTCTCTTGAGGGCCCCCTGGTCGACGTCGTGCTGGTACTGCCCCACGCCGATCGCCTTGGGGTCGATCTTGACGAGCTCGGCCAGCGGGTCCACGAGCCGGCGGCCGATGGAGACGGCGCCGCGCACGGTGACGTCGTGGTCGGGGAACTCGTCGCGGGCCACGGGCGAGGCCGAGTAGACCGAGGCGCCGCTCTCGTTGACCATGATGAGCTGAATGTTCGCAAGACCGAGGCCCCGGACGAAGGCCTCCGTCTCGCGGCCCGCCGTCCCGTTGCCCACGGCGACGGCCTCGATGGAAAATCGTTCGGCAAGCGCGCGGATCGTCTCGGCGGCCTTCGACTTCCCCTCCTCGGAGAAGTGGGGGAAGATCGTGTCGTTGTGCAGGAGCTTTCCCTGGCGGTCGAGGCAGACGACCTTGCAGCCCGTGCGGAAGCCGGGGTCGATGGCCAGGACGTTCTTCCGGCCCAGCGGGGGCGCCAGCAGCAGCTGCCGCAGGTTGTCGGCGAAGACCCGGATGGCGGCCTCGTCGGCGCGCTTCTTCGTCTCGAGGCGGATCTCCGTTTCCATGGACCAGCACAGAAGACGCTTGTAGCTGTCGTGGACGGCCTCGCGGACCTGCTCCGAGGCGGGCCCCTGCCCCGTGACGAACTGCCCCTCCAGGAGCTTCAGGGCTTCCTCCTCGGAAGGGGCGATCGCCAGGGTGAGAATTTTCTCGTTCTCGCCGCGGCGCATGGCAAGCACCCGGTGGGAGGGCGCCGAGGCGACGGGCTCCTCCCAGGCGAAGTAGTCGCGGTACTTCGCGCCCTCGGCCTCCTTGTCGGCGATGACCTTCGACTTGAAGACGCCCTGTGCGGCGAAGAGGTCGCGCATCTTCGCGCGGGCCTCCGGGTTCTCGTTGACCCACTCGGCGACGATGTCCCGCGCCCCGGCGAGGGCGTCTTCGGCGGTCTCCACGCCCTTTTCGGCATCGACGAACGCGGCGGCCTCGGCAACGGGGTCCGTCGCGGCGTCCTGCGCAAAGAGGAGCGCCGCCAGGGGCTCGAGCCCCTTCTCTTTCGCGATGGTGGCCCGCGTGCGGCGCTTGGGCCGGAACGGCAGGTAGATGTCCTCGAGCACCGCCATCGTCTCGGCGGCGGTTATGTTGTCCCTCAACTCGTCGGTGAGGAGCTGCCTCTCTTCGAGGGATTTGAGGATCGCTTCGCGGCGCTTGTCGAGCTCTGCGAGCTGCTCGAGGCGGTCGCGGATGTCGGTGATGGCCACCTCGTCGAGCGAGCCCGTGGCCTCCTTGCGGTAGCGGGCGATGAAGGGCACCGTGCCCCCCTCCTCGAGCAGGCCGGCGACGGCCTTCACCTGGCCGGGGGCCAGGCTGAGTTCGACTGCGATCTTGGATACGTGGACATCCTGCATTTCAGCCTCCAGATACGATGCAAATAAGAAAAATCCCCCTCGGTCCCCCTCTGGGAAAACGCATTAACCCTGCTCTTCCTCTCCCCTCCGCGGGAGAGGATTGAGGTGAGGGGGACTGTTCTCCATACCTTTTTCACCCTCACCCTAGCCCTCTCCCGTCGAGGGAGAGGGAAATTCCGAAAGTGCCTCCACCGGAGGGTTGGGAAGGATTTCAGAAAGTCCTCGGTTCTTCGGGAAAAAATCAAAAGGCAAGGCCCCCTGTCGTCGAGCGGAGACTTGCCGGCCGGAAGAGTAGCAAAGTTGATATCTCAGGTCAACTCGATTGTGTTGTCGGAAATGGGCGGGGTCGATCCGCGGCACAACGGCGCGCTGCGTCAGCGATGCAGCAGGGACCCGACCACCAGCTCCAGGTGGTGCAGGGTGCTGCATTCCCGCACGAGCGTGCAGTAGGGGCGGTATTTCTTCATCTCCGAATCCCCCGATTCCCAGCGCAGGGGCGACTCGGGGTTGAGCCAGATCAGGCGCCTGCACCGCTCGGAGACGAATCGAAGGATGTCGGTGCGGGGGTTCCCGAAGTTCGAGCGGGCATCCCCCAGGATGACGACGGTCGCCCGTCTCGACAGGCAGTCGGAATGCTGCTCCCTGAACTCCGAGAGGGAGCGGCCATAGTCCGTTTTTCTCAGGACGATCGGCAGTCCCTCCCCGGAGAGGATCCTGGATATCGCCTCGTGTACGGGGTACTTCCCGAAACAGGAACTCACCTCGACGAGGTTCGTACAGAACGCAAAGGAGCGGATCCGGGAAATGACCTCGTTGAGGCTGTAGAGGATCAGCAGCAGGAACCG
>JALOPC010000042.1 GCA_025454095.1 Syntrophales bacterium
CAAGAGCCGTGTTGGTGTAATCCTTCATGGCCTGCTGGGCCATCGAAAGAAGGTAAATGAGGCGATCGTCGGATTTCATGGCGTGCCTTTCCGGGGCTGCGTTGGGATGCCGCGTCAGCAGGCATATAGTTGATTAGGCAATATTTGTCAAGTGCAAACACATAGGCGCTCCTGCCCGCGGCTGTCCCTGATCCCGGATCATGAAACGGACACGGGGAGCGCCGCGTCACCGCAGGGAAATCCCGTAAACCGCGGGACGGCCAGGCTGATGGACACCATGGGTCATTCCGTGATGGAGAAACCGGAGACCGCTGAAAAGACCCGCGGATACGTCGAGAAAGAAACACGAAAAAGGGTCAGCCGATTCGGGCTGACCCTTTGTGTGTTCTGGCGGAAGTGCATGGGAATCGAACCCACCTGGGAGGGTATCAGCCCCCCACACTGGATTTGAAGTCCAGGAGGCCCACCAGTGACCTGCGCACTTACTGGAGAATGTCAAGCTGATCTCGAATTCCGCGCCGGTGCGACAAGACGCGGGACGCCGCAGATAGGCCCGTCGCGCCCCCGGCCCGCACCTTCAGGGACCGCTCGCCGGGGAGGATGACGACTTGCGGAACGCCATCATCACGGGTGCGAGCGCGCACAGGGTGAGGGCCGAGCCGGCGGCAAAGACGGCCTGGTAGCCGAATGTCTGGGCAAACAGGCCGCTGGCCAGCGCCGCAAGACCGGAAACCGTCACCTGCAGGGCCGCCTGCAGGGTGTAGTCGGTGCCCGGCGAGTGCCTGCGGCATACGTCCATCATCGCGGTGAACAGCGCCACCGTCGACAACCCGTCGGCAAACTGCTCCACGCAGACCACGGCGTACAGCAGGGACGCGTCGCGGGCGCCTCCGGCAACCAGCCAGTACCCGACGAATCCCGCCGCCTGCATCGTCCCGAACAAAAGCAGCGCCTTGCGGTGCCCCAGGCGGAGCAGCAACAGGCCGCCCAGCAGAGCCCCGGCCAGACCCGCCGCGGCGCCGACCACGCCCGTGAGCAGCCCGATGTCCGCGAGCGAGAGCCCCCGGTCCGTCAGCAGGGGCCCGATCATGCGCGAGGCCAGCGCGTCGCCCGCCTTGAACGTCGCGACGGTGACCAGCCACCACCCCATGCGCGGCGCCGACAGGAAATCGGCAAAGAGCCGCACGTAGCCGCGCCAGCCCTGCCACCCGGCCCGCTTCACCGCGTCACCCTGCGCCGCGGGCGTCTCGCGCATGAACCAGACAGGCAACAGGACGGGCACGATCAGCAGCGCGAGCGCAGCATACGACAGCCGCCAGCCGTACCGGGCAACCAGCCACAGCAGCAGGCCGCCCCCGACGATCATGCCGATCTTGTAGCCGATGACCTGCACGCTGTTGCCGAGGCCGCGCAGGTGCGGCGCCAGCCGGCTCACGGCAAGGCCGTCGGTCGCGATGTCCTGGGTCGCGGCGACGAGGTTCATCAGAAAGAGCACGGCCAGCAGCGCAGCGAAGGCTTGCGACACCCAGTCGCCGAATTCCCGCGAGGCGATGATCAGCATCAGCGCGAAGGTAGCCAGGTTGAGCGTCAGCAGCCAGCGCCGGCGAGTCCAGAACCGGTCCAGAAACGGCGCCCACAGGAACTTCAGGGTCCAGGGGAGGGCGAGCATCGCCGTGAACCCGATGGCCGACAGCGACACGCCCTGATCGCGCAGCAGGGGCGGCAGCGCCTTGCCCAGCAACCCCGACGGCAGTCCCTGCGCGAAGTACAGCGTCGCCAGCAGCCCCAGCAGGGGCGCATCCGACACCCGGCGTTCATGCGTTGCCGATTCCCCAGCCGTACTCACCGTTCGCTCTCCGCTTCTCGACGCCTCGCCCGGCGAAAGTGCTTGCCTCCGGCGGCAAATGCGTTATAGTAATCTACGATATCACTCCCGCGCAAGACATTACGCCCTCTTTCGCTCACGCGCCAATCGACTTCGCATCCGATCGTTCCGGCTCCCCCTCGCGAGAGGGCTTTCACGTTCCCAGCAAACATGATCACGAAAAGAAAACCGCGCGCCGCCGGGTCCCGCGTCTCCTCGGCGCGTACTTCGCGGTGCGCGGGCAGGTTCGCGAGGGTCTTGCCGGGCGGTCCGTCACGGCAAGGGATCGGAAGGGCAATCGGAATGGAGAGTCAGGGACCAGAACCACCCAAAAGGAGGGAAAAGCAATGCGTACGAATCATTCAAGTCACCGGAATCCGTTCCTGTCGAAGTGGTCATCGACCCGCGGACAGGGCAACGCGGCCTTCCTGATCGTCACGGTGTGCATCGTCATCCTGGTCGTTTTGCAGGTCCGGTATTGCGCACCCACGCCGCCGCCCGCCGCCGTGCCGCCGGCAGCAGAAAAGGCCGTTTCCGCAGCAGCCCAGGCGCTCCAGAAACTCGGCCAATTTATGGCCACCAAGCTGCCGAACGGGGTCGAGCTCAAACTTCCCGAATTCGGCGTCGAGAGAAAACTGATTGCCTTCATCGAGGACAAGAGCAAGCCCGTCGACAGGGCGACCTGGTTTTCGTTCGATCGACTGGACTTCGAAACGGGGAGCGCAACGTTGAAACCGACATCCGCGGAACAGCTGAAGAACATCGCCGAGATCATGAACGCCTACCCGAAGGTTGCCGTGAAGATCGGGGGCTACACGGACAACGTGGGCAATGCGGACGCAAACCTGAAGCTCTCCCGGATGCGGGCGGAGAACACCAGACAGGAGCTTGTCAAGCTGGGTGTCGATGCGAAGCGGCTGGAAGCCGAAGGGTATGGGGAAAAGCATCCGGTTGCCGACAATGCGACGGAGGAAGGCAGGCAGAAGAACCGGAGAATCGACCTGAGAGTCACGAGGAAGTGATCCAATCGGCATCGTTCGTGCCGGGGTGCACAAGCTGCCGGGCGCGTCACCGGCGTTCGGCAGCCGGACGCGGGGGCCTCACTTCTGCCCCGCCCGCTTCTTGAGCATCCAGTCGATGACCTCGCCCGACTCGACCTGTTGCGCAGGCTGACCCGAAGGCTCCTGACTTGCCGTCGTCGCTCGGTCCGCGGCAGGAGTGCCTCCCGCATCCCCCGCCGGGGGAGTCCCCGCGGGGATCGCCGATTCGCGTCGAGGGCTTTTTGCAGCTGCCTGGCGGGTTCCGGCCCCTTGCCGCACCTTTTTTTTCTCATCGCGGATTTCGGTTCCGCGGCGCGGGATTTGCCCGGCGGACACAACGGTCGCCTGCTGCCGTTCCGGCAGACCCGGGCTCCGGCCCTCGACGGCCTGGACTGCCGCCGCTCTTTCCGCCGGCGGGGCGGGCAAAGGGGTGGCCGCCCGCTTCGCGTCCGCGCTTGGCGGAACCGCCGGCTGCTTCGCTTTCAGCGCAATGGACGCAACGGCAAGCAGGGCGATGAGCAGGCCCCCGAGGACCGCATAGGCAACCCAGCTGCGATTCTGTCTGCGCGCCTGACCGGCCGGGATTCCCGGCTCGTCCTCGTCGTCCGTTTCGTCGGCCTTCCCCGCACCGGCCTCCGCGGCCATTTCGAACGAGAGGTTCCGCGAGGGCCCGGCAGGGACCGATTTGTCCGCCGGCATCAGCTTCAAGGCCTCTCTCACGGTGTCCTGCGGGACGAGATGCTCCCCCAGGTAGAACGCGCGGGACAGGGAGGCCTCGCAGGCCCTGTTGATCAGGCGAGGGACCCCCCGCGAGTACGCGAAGATCTCCTCGACCGCATCGGACGTGAACAGCTCCCGCTCGTACTGGGCGACCCGGAGACGGTGCCGGATGTACTGGGAGGTTTCATCCCTCGACAACGCATCGAGCGTCAGTCGCGCCCCGGCGCTCTCGAAAAGCACCCGGTTGGCTTCGTCGTTCACCTGTTCGCGAAACCGGTTCTCGCCGAAAAAAACGAGCTGCAGCAGCCGCGTGCCGTCCTCCTCGAGACTGGAGAGATTCGACAGCTCCTGCAGGCTGGAACCGCTCAGGCGGTGGGCATCGTCGACGATCAGGACCGCCGGCCTCCCCGCTGCGCCGGTCCGGCGCAGAAATTCCGAAAATCGCGCGACAAGGGGTTCCCGGCCCTCCGGATCGCCGCCGATCCCGAAGGCGCGTTCGACAAGCTTCAGAAAGTCGATTCCCTTGTACTCCGTGCAGGGGACCACAACGGCGAGAACCCGGTCGCCCAGGCCATCGACGACGGCATTGGCCAGCTGGGTCTTTCCCATCCCCGGAGCACCCAGCACCACATGCACTCCCGCCTTGTCGAGGATCCCGCGTACCAGCCCGGCCACGATCTCCTTCCGCGCTCCCCCGAGCCAGAGGAATTTCGGGTCCGCGTCGGCCGTGAAGGGGTTCTCGCTCATCCTGAAATGGGCCGGATACATGACGGACCAAAGCCTCGAAGGCTCGTGCCCGCGGCCTGCGTCTTTTCCCTTCCCTGCCCGGTCCTTCATTCGAAACGGCCCTCGCTATTCCGAAAACATCTTCTTGATGGCATCCAGGACGGGATTGACGACGCGGGGTTTCTCGGGTGCGCGGCGCTTGGCCGGCTGAACCACCTTCGTAACGCAGTCGTACTGCTCCCAGCCCTTCAACGGCGCGTTGAGATCAACGGTCTTCCACTTCGGGTGGCCGTTCGCCTTCAACCAGTCGACATTGTCGTGCACGATCTTGGCGACTTTGCCGACGTTCTCGCAGTTGGATCCCCGGAAGTCGTAGGAAATGAGGACGGCCTTCACGGCGACCGTGCTGACCGCCTGCTTCTGCCACCCGTAGGTGTTCGCAGGAATCTGAACGGCCGGGTAGAACTCGAGGATGCTCTTGTTCGTAATCGGCACCAGGGAAAGCTTGTCCTCCGCGGTCACGTCCTCCGAGAACAGCTTGACCGGGATGCCCGCCACATAGAACAGGGCGTCGATGTCCCCTTTTTTCAACAGGGCCAGGGCATCGACGGGCCCCACCGCCAGCATGTCGCGCGGCTTCACGCCCGAAGCCTCGAACAGGAGGCGCGAGGTGAGATAGATGCCGCTGCCCTCCTCGCCGATGGCGACGATCTTGCCGCTCAGGTCGTCGAAGTCCTTGACGTCCGCATTGGCAAGCAGATGCACTTCCTCATTGTAGAACGGGAAAATCATCTTGGTTTTCGTTGCGATCCGCTGCAGAACGGGGTCGGTCTGGATCTTGGCGACAAACGCCAGGACATCGGACTGCACGATCCCCATCTGGGTGTCGGGGGCCTTGTAGACCGAGAAGACGTTCTGCACCGAACCCTGGGAGTCGTCCACCCGCAGCCGCACGCCCTGCTTCTTGACCAGCTCCGCCATGTTCAGCCCGAACTGATAGTAGGTGCCTTTCTTGCTCCCCGTGACCATGCCCATGTCCTGGGCGGACGCGGCACTCGCCGTGAAGATCAGCGCAACCGCAAGAAGGACCCCCCTGCACGTTCTCTCCATACCCTTTTCCTCCCTGATGCCGACATGTGCCCGCCTCGCCGGATCCGGCAGACGGGACACTGTCGACCTTCGCGCGCCGGGCCGACACGGAGCGGCCCCGGACGCGGAATTTTCTGCTCTTCTGTTGAAAACAACGGTTGACTCTGTGACGCGGAATCGGGACCGGCTCTCTGAAAATCCAGTTTCTTCACGCGTTAATGGACTTGAACGAAGACAGGGGAGATGGCGAACGTCGGACGATCCTCTGTCATCTACTTGCGGAAGAACCTGCTGAATGTCAAGAGCAAAAATCTCCTCTCCGCGGGGAAATACACGAGAGAAGGCAGGCCGTGAGGACTGCTTTTTCTCGTTTGCCTCGCCGCCCGGCTACTGCACGAGCCGCGGCGGGGTGTAGGCGCCGTAGCACGGGCCGACCGGGCCGCTCTGGGGGATAAACAGGAACGAAGTGAAGTAGCCCTCGACGTACTTCTGGTTCCCGCCTCTGGCCCCGGTAATGTGAAACCCGATAAAGCCATATACCGGCACCCTCGCGTGCGTATCGAACTCGGCGTCGAGAACGACCGGCAGCGCCACGTCGATCTCGAGCGGGACTTCGTTGTAGATCGTGTTCTTGGTGCCGGGCTGGATCCAGATGCTGTCCAGGTTCGTCACGGTGTTGGGGTTCCCGTGTTCGATCAGATTCCGGATGAACGGAACATCGTTCGCATCGACGTCGAAAGAGGTCCACTGCCCCGCATCGTCTGCGGGGTAGTGATAATCGGAGCCGATTCTTATGGTGGATGAACGGCTGCCGAACTCGCTCGCCCTGTCGGCCACGGACCTTCTGATCGCGATGGGAAACAGGGCGCCGGGGTAGGCGACACCGGGACAGGCGGTCACCGCCGTTGCCGTGGCGCTCACGTCGGCGCTGCCGATCCCGAGGGCCCGGGCAAAAAAGAGCTGCACGGGGCCGCTGTTCTCGGCGCCGCTCCTGCGCACCGTGACCTGGACGGCCGGCGCGTCCTGCGGCCCCTGCGTGCCGAGTGCGCTGCTCAGTGTCCCCGTCGCGAGGTTCCAGTACCCCGTTCGCACTTCGTAATCGGTGAGCGTGGCACCGCCGGCCCTGTTGGCGGGGGCCTGCGGATAGTCCGCCGCGGCCTCGGCGGCCCCCCACTCGGGCGGAACGACCGATACCACGGCTCCCGTGATCGAGCGCGGATACAGATGGCCCGCCCCGGCCAGCGCCGAGGCGTCGGCCGCATTCTGAAGTTCGGTGCGCACCACGTAGAGGTAACCGATGTCGAGCGCCAGCGCCGCGATCCCCAGGAACACGATCATGAGAAACGCCACCAGAATGGCCGCCGCCCCCGACTGGCGGCGACGCCCTGTAAAAAAGGACTTCAGGTTGAATGATGATTTCTTCACGGGGTTACCCTCCTGTTCTTCTCTTCTTTCCCTTGAAAACAAGACCGATCCATTTCCCCTGTCACTCGCACTTCATCGTCGTCTGGGCGTTGATGGTGACGGTTGTCAGAGCCAGGAAATTGTAATTGTACGAGACGTTGACTTCCAGGTCCTGACCGAAAGCCGCGCAGCTCCCACTCGGGACCGTCGTCACGGGATTCGTCCTGGACCCGAAGGTGACGAGATGGTTCGCGGCATAGCCGTCCACCACGCCCGTGATGCCGGCAACGGACATTCTGGGAATCCGCTGCACGATCCCGGCACGGGCGCCCTCGCGGCTTGCATTGGTGATGACCTGCTTGTCGTAGATCAGCAGGCCGAAATCGACGATGCCGAAAAACAAGGCCATAAGGACAGGAAGGATGATCGCAAATTCGACGGCGGATGCGCCTTTCTGGTTTCTCCACACGGTCATGGGTTACCTCCCGGGTTCATGATGATTTTTCCGCTCCGCGATATGCGTTTTGCATTCCACTGTTCATGTGCTGACATCTCCTTGGGCAATGACTATGCCGCACATCGATCGCGCCAACTTATCAATGAATTCAGCATGATACAAGACGGCCCCGCACAAGGGACCCTACAGCCCACAGTGCCGGCTTGGATGGATATGCAGGATTGAGCCGGCGAATCGACGAGTTGGGCTGAGCGGCCATTTCGGGATGGTCCATTGTGAACGGCCGCGTCGATGCGAAGGCACCCGCTTCGCGCAGGTCAGAGCGATGAAGTTCAGCTTCGTAAAGCGGGACTTCATCTCCTCATCCTTTTTTTTGCACTCGGGGCACTCGTCCTCTTTGTCGAGCCTGAGGGAAAAGCGCCCGCACTCCTTGCAGGGCCACTTCATGGCGTCACCTCCTCGAGCCCGCGGCGAATCTCACCCCGGGGCACCCGTCGAGAAGCGAGTCACTGCCTGGCAGATCGGGGAGACGTCAGTGGATGACAAAAGAGCCGGACGGTGAAGATACACCAATCCAGACGATCCGGAACAAACAAGGCGCTCCGGAATGAGCGGACTTCCTTCTTCTATAACCACTCTACGTCTCGCCCCGGGCCATGGCAGGGGCCTGGGGCCATCCCTCGAAATCAGAGCGCCAGGAAATAATTGTTGCAGGCGGCTTCGAGAGCCTGGCGGTCGAGCCGCGGCCTCTCCCGGCGATACTGGGCCGCCCAGAGAATCTGCTGAACGATGTCCCTCGGGTAGCAGGCCCGGAGGGGTTCCCTTCGCTCCTGGCTGATGATCCGAATCAGCTCGTCGGCCAGGGCCGGTTCGTAATCCAGGTCGTGTTTCATGCACAGGCGCAGCAACACTTCGCGGAACTGGTCGGGATTCAGGGGGTCGACCTTGATCTTCGTCTGGATGCGCCGCAGGAAGGCCTCGTCCACCAGGCGTGCCGGGTCGAGATTCGTGGCGAAGACGACCAGCATGTCGAAGGGGATCTCGATCTTCTTGCCGCCCGCCAGCGTCAGGAAGTCCACGCGGCGGTCCAGCGGCACGACCCAGCGGTTGAGCAGCTCTTCGGGGCTCACGCGCTGGCGGCCGAAGTCGTCGATGATCAGAATGCCGTTGTTGGCCTTCATCTGCACCGGCCCCGAGTAGAAGCGGGTGGCGGCGTTGAACTGCAGGTCGAGCATTTCGATCGTCAGCTCGCCTCCCACCATCATCCGCGGCCTCTGGCACTTCACCCAGCGGCCGTCCTGCTCGGGGTCCGCGTCCAGCTCGATGCGCTGGTGCAGGACGGGATCGTAGACCGTGATGATCTGCCCGTCCACCTCCACGGCGTGGGGGACCCAGACGGGGTCCAGGTCGAAGAGGTGCGTGAGCGAAAGGGCGATCGTCGTCTTTCCCGTGCCGGTGGGCCCGTACAGGAAGATGCCCCGGCCGGACGTGGCCGCAACGCCGAGACGGTCGAGTGTCTCGCCGTCGAGCACCCACTCCTGGAAGGCATAGCGCACATCCTCCGGCGAGACCCGGATGCCTCGCACGCTCTGTGTCTCGATGCGCTCGGTGTAGTCCTCGAGCGACACGGGTGCGGGACCCACGTATTGATTGTGGGCAAGCAGCTCCAGGGCCCGCGTCTTCCCGCCGGAGGTGGCGACGATGCGGTGCGTGCCTCCCGTCATGCCCGTGACCTGGCACAGATGCTCCTTGCGCAGGCGCTGAAAGAGCTCTTCCACGACCCGGTAGGAC
>JALOPC010000308.1 GCA_025454095.1 Syntrophales bacterium
CCGGCCCCGGAGAATTTCGAACCCCTCGGCATAGGCCTGCATGAGGCCGTACTCGATGCCGTTGTGAACCATCTTGACGAAGTGGCCGGCCCCCGCAGGCCCCACGTGCCCCCAGCCCCGCCCCGGGGAGGGCGCCAGCGTCTCGAAGACGGGACGCAGGCGCTCCACGACGGCGCTCTCTCCCCCCACCATCAGGCTGTAGCCTTCCCTGAGGCCGCGGATGCCGCCGCTGGTGCCCGCGTCGACGAAGCGGATGCCCCGTCTGGCGAGCGATTTCGCCCGCGCCATGGATTCGCGGAAGTTGGAGTTCCCCCCGTCGATGATCACGTCGCCCCGCGAGAGGGACTTCGTCACAGACCGGATCGCCGAATCCGTCGCCCTGCCGGCGGGAACCATGACCCAGAGATGGCGGGGCGTTCCCATTCCCTTCGCCAGCCCGGCGATTGTCCCGGCGGCCCGGATCCGCGGGTGCTCCCCGGCGAGCGTCGCCGCGATGCCCGGGGAGCGGTCGTAGGCGAGCACGTCGTGCCCGCCCCGGGCGAGCCTCCGGGCGATGTTGGCCCCCATCCGTCCCAGTCCGATTACGGCAATTTCCATGGTCCAGCCCTAGAATTCCTGTCCGAAATCGCTCGGCGAGATCCCCCCCTCGCCCCGCTTGATGTGCCGCACCCCCATGGGGCCCGCGATGACCACGTCCGACGCCAGGCCCATGAAGAGCCCGTGCTCCACGACCCCGGCGCGGCTCTTGATCTTTTCCGCCAGCACGTGAGGCCGCTCGATCGCCCCGAAGTTGCACTCCAGGATCCAGTTTCCGCAGTCCGTGTGGTAGGGGCTGCGGTCGGCGTTGCGGCGCAGCGAGACCTTGGAGCCCAGGGACTCGAGGAACATCGCCTGGGAGCGCCAGCCGAAGGGGATCACCTCCACGGGGACGCAGCGCTTCCTCCCGAGAACGGGCGTGAGCTTGGACTCGTCGACGACGATCACTTCGCGCCGGCTTGCCTGGGCGATGATCTTCTCCCTCAACAGCGCCCCGCCCCCGCCCTTGATCATGTTGAGCTGCGGGTCCACCTCGTCAGCGCCGTCGATCGTGAGGTCGATGACGGGGATCTCGTCGAAGGCCCGCAGCGGCATGCCGCACCGCATGGCCTCCTCCTCGACCTGGTAGGAACTGGGCACGCCGATCACGTCCTTCAGCCGGCCCGCTTTCAGTTGTTCCGCCAGGATCGCCACGGCATGGATGGCCGTGCTGCCGTGGCCGAGCCCGACGATCATCCCCGACTGCACGAGGTCGGCCGCGTAGGCCGCCGCCTGCCGTTTCAGCTGGATCGCATCGACTGTCATGGTTCCCTCCTTGTCTGTCGCCGGCGCGCCCCTGACCGCGCCTGCCGTTCCCTATTGAATCCCCTCCGTGAGCAGCGCAAGCCTCCCGACGATGTCCGGGCCCAGGTGCAGCCGGATGACCCGGCGCCCTCTCGACAGAAGGGCCTGCCGGTCTCCCGCCGCCTGGGCGGCTTCGAGGATGCCGAACGTCAGGGCTGTCCCTGCGGAACCCGGTTCATCGGGGATCGGGATGTCTTCCTCGCTGTCCGCCGTCAGCTGGATGAAGACCCCCCGCCCCGCATCGCCCTTGTGAAGCTGTCCCGTCGAGTGCAGATAGCGGGGGCCGTACCCCACGGTCACGGGCACGCGGTATCGGTCGCGCAGCCTCGTGCGGAAGATCTGGAGCAGGATGTCCGTCTCGTCCGAGGGCGGCAGCCAGGCCGTGATCGCGATGTAGCCCCCCGCCGGGATGTGTTCCAGAAAGCCTTCCAGGGCACTCATCGTGTCCCTGCCTTTTACCTGCCCGTACACCTCGACGCCCCCGAAGCTCAGCGCCGGCGCCTCCTGCGGAAGCCTCCCGCTGGCCCTGAAGGCCTCCATGGCCTCGCGGGCGCCCGCCTTGGCGGCCTCCACGTCGGGCTGGTCGAAGGGGTTGATGCCCAGGAAGCGGCCCGTCACTGCCGTGGCCATCATCCACAGAAAGAACTGCCCGCCCAGGTCGCCGGGGTCGCGGACGCGGAAAATCTCCACGGGGTGCCCGGCCTCCTCCAGGGCGCGGATGAAGGTCGGGCGGAGCGGCTCCCCAGCCGCCTCGAGTCCCACGAAGAGGCGATCGGGGCCGTACGCCTCGGGCCTTCCCGGCGCTTCGCGGAGCACCGGCAGGATTCCCTTTCCCTCCTTGCCGGTGCTCTCGGCGATGAGCTGCTCGACCCAGTCGCCGAAATACTGCAGCCCGGGAGACGTGATCAGGGTCAGCTTGTCGCGGCCGAGCTGCGCGAGCCGCCCCAGGTATGCGCCCAGCCTCGCGCCGTGGTTGTTGCCCGCCACGGGGCAGTTGCTGGCGTCGCAGTTGGCGGCCATCGTCGCGGCTTTCTCGAGAAGGGCCTTCACGTCGACGCCGATGATCGCCGCCGGCACGAGCCCGAAAAAGGACAGGGCCGAGAAGCGCCCGCCGATGTCCGGGTCGTTGAGAAAGACCCTGCGGAAGCCGAACTGCCGGGCGATCCCCTCGAGAGCCGATCCCGGGTCGGTGATGGCGATGAACTGTCCGCCGGCCCGTTCCCGGCCGAGCCTCTCGCAGGCCCAGCCGTAAAAGAACTTGAAGAACGAGTGGATCTCCACGGTCGTCCCCGATTTCGACGAGACGATGAAGAGGGTCCTTGTCGGGTCGAGCCGGCCCGCGAGGCGGAACACCGCCCCCGGGTCCGTGCTGTCCAGGATGGAAAGCTCCGGGTGGCCGGGCGCGCTGCCGAAGGTCTTCGCGAACACCTCCGGGGCGAGGCTCGAGCCGCCCATCCCCAGGAGCAGCACCTGCGCGAATCCCTCGG
>JALOPC010000309.1 GCA_025454095.1 Syntrophales bacterium
GTCGCCACGTCCTCCACGTCCAGGATGGCGTCCTCGCCGACGTTGCGGAAGTCGAGGGTCTTGATGTAGCGCTTGCAGACGTCGCAGACGTCGACACGGTAGCGTTCGTCGCCCTCGACGGTGAAGTAGGACAGCGACTGCTGCTCCTCGTTTCCGCAGAAGGGGCACTTCACGCGCCGGAACCGCCACTCGAAGCCGCACTGGCTGCAGAACAGGTGCCGCTTGCCCTCCTTGTCGACCAGGTGCCCGATTTTCGGCATCCTCCCGCATACGGGGCAATAGCCTTCGTTCCACCCCATTTTCGTGATCCGCCCTCCGTAGAGGTCGGTGACGAATTCGAGCGACGGGCGCAGGCTCTCCTCGACGAAGAACTTGAGCAGGTCGATCGTGTCGTCGTCCGTCTCCTCCGCTTCGGCTTCCTCGCCCGCGGAGGTGAAGGAATCGTAGACCATCGCCTCGTAGTTGAGCTTTCCCTCTTCGAGGTCCTTCAGGATCTGTTCCGTCTCGACGGGGTTGCGCTTCTTGCCGATCTCGAGCAGCGAGAGGAAGAACTTCTTCGGCTCATCGAGATCGAGCCTCGCCGAGGAGAAATCGACCAGGGGCAGACCGCCCTGGAGCTTGGCCTCGATATGGGTCTCGTCGATGGGAAAGATGCTTTTCGTGATCCTCTTCCGGTGCTCCTCGCGGAGAATGAGGATCTCCCCGAGGATGTCCAGCAGTTCGCTGTACTGGGGGTTCGTGGACTTGTGGCGCTCGATGACCTGAAGCGTTTCCCGCAATCCCTTTGCCATTCCCTTGATCTACCTCCTTGCATGGGCAGCCGGGTTTTCCCGCTGCCTGCGGGAAGGTGCTCTCGCCCCATCCTTCCCGGCGAATTCGGGTGCTCTATATCGTCTTTCCGATGCGGACGCAAGGGAATCTTTTCTACAGGCTCCGTACCAGAAACCCCTTGAGATACAAGGACATGGGGATATTGAGAATCTGCGGATGATCCCGGTCCTGGAAAAGATGCTCCAGGACCTCCACACGGCCCCCCCTGTCCGCGGCAGCCTCCAACAGCGCAACCCCGAGGTCCTCCTGCGAGACGTGATGGGAGCAGGAGAAAACGGCCAGAAGGCCCCCGGGCCTCAGGATCCGCAGGCTTTGCGCGATGAGGTGCCGCATCCCCTTGAGGGCCCCGGCGGTGCTCCGCTTCGCTTTTGCGAAGGGCGGGGGGTCGAGGATGACCAGGTCGTAACGGTCCCGTGTGCCCGGGGCCTCCGTCAGGAAGTCGAAGGCGTCGGCCCGCACCGCTTCACCCGAAACCCCGTTTAGGGCCATGTTTTCCCGGGCCAGCGCCAGGGCTTCCCGGGAGGCGTCGACGAGCCGCACCCGCCCCGCACCGTTCAGCGCCGCATGGATGCCGAAGGCCCCCGTGTGGGCGAAGACGTCGAGGACGCGGTCGCCTTTGTTGATGCAGGATGAGACGATCTCCCGGTTGCGCCGCTGGTCGAGAAAGAACCCCGTCTTCTGGCCCTCGCGGAGGCTGACCAGAAACCGCGCGCCGCCCTCCCGAATTTCGATCCGCCCGGGGATCTCCCCGTGGAGAACCCGATCCTCCGTGTCGAGCCCCTCGCGACGGCGGGACGCCGCGTCGGACTTCCCGTAGATCCCCTTCGGCCGGCGCAGTTCCAGCAGTTCGGGCAGCAGGAGTTCCTGCATCCGTTCCATCCCCAGCGTGTTGACCTGGAGGACGAGGTGCCCCGCATAGTCGTCGACGATGAGTCCCGGCAGTTCGTCGGCCTCGGCGTGGACCAGGCGGCAGGCATCCGTCCTGCCGGCGAGGACCTCCCGCTTCCGGAAGGCCGTCAGCAGCCGCTCGCGGAAGAAGTCCCTGTTGATCTCGACCCGGGAAAACGATAGAATGCGGACGCTGATTTCGCTGGCGGGGTTGATGTAGCCGATTCCCAGGAACGCCCCGCCGGGGTCGTGCACGGCGACGAGATCCCCCGGGTCGCCCGCTGCCTGCAGGATGTCCGTCCGGTACACCCAGGGGTGAAAGGCCCGGAGCCGCTCGGCTGCGGGCCGCTTGACGGTGATCGTTTTCATCGTTCTGATCCTTAACGGTTTTGAGGTTCAAACGCAAGGCCTATCCCCATGATCCGTCCCTGCAACCGGCTGGATTTTCCCATGATGCTCGAGATCGTCAACGACGCTGCCCGGGCATACCGGGGGGTCATCCCCGATGACTGCTGGGCGGATCCCTACATGCCGGAAGGGGAACTGCGGCACGAGATCGAATCCGGGGTGCGGTTCTGGGGGGTCGAGAGCGGCGGTACGCTGGTCGCGGTGATGGGCATCCAGCACGTCGGCGACGCGAGCCTCATCCGGCATGCCTACGTCCGCACGGCCGACCGCGGGCAGGGGACCGGGTCGAGACTCCTCGGGGCGCTTCGCATGCAGGCGTCGCGGCCGCTGCTGGTGGGAACCTGGGCTGCAGCTACCTGGGCGGTCCGGTTCTACGAGAAGCACGGGTTTCGTCTCGTCACCCCGGACGAGAAGGACAGGCTGCTGCGGCGATACTGGAACATCCGTGACCGGCAAATCGAGACGTCGGTCGTGCTGGCCGACGACGCGTGGTTTGAACACAGGGGCCAGGGTTCAGGGAAGGGATTGAAAAAAGAAACGTTCTGCCGGTAACCCCTCATGAGTCCCGGTCCGGGAAAGGAGAGAATATGGCGTTGCTGTCCGTTGAAGATTCGGTATTGATGGTCATCGACATGCAGGGCAATCTCTACGAATCCATGCAGGACAAGCAGTTCCTGCTGGAGAATGTGCAGAAGCTCATCCGGGGCATGCAGGTCTTCGGCATCCCCGTCATCGTCACG
>JALOPC010000310.1 GCA_025454095.1 Syntrophales bacterium
GGGGTCTGGGTGCGTTGCGGCCGATGCGGTCACGAGTTCTTCGAGATCAACACCCGGAAGGACACCGCCGTCTTGCCGGCCCGGACGGAACCGTCCCCGCCAAGGCAGGAAACCCCTTCGGCGATCGCGGCGGAGGTGCCGCCGCCCGCAGAGAAGACCGCCCCGAAGGCCGCCGCCGCGCAGGAGCCCGCATCAGCGCCGAAGCCGGCGGAGGCGACCAAGCCTCCGGCCGCGTCGAACGCCGCGCCTGCGGAGGACGAGCTGGCGGAAGAGGAGATGGAGGAGGAGACGCCGCGGGCCGGCTTCTGGACACCCTCCCGGATCGCCGTCTACAGCATCCTGGTCCTTCTCGTCGTCATCGGCGTCTACCTGTGGCTGTTCCCGCACATCGGGCGGGACGCGCTGAACTTCGTCTACCCCGGATCCGGGGATCGCGCGCTGGGACCGGCGAAGACGGCAAGCGTAACCGCACCCGGGGGGATCAACTTTGCCGAGGTCAAGGAGCGCTTCACGAAGAGCACGGCGTCGGGGGATCTCCTCGTCATCTCGGGCCTCGCCGTGAACGAGTTCGAATACCCCGTGGCCCGGGTCAGGCTGCGCGGCAAGATCCTGGACAGCGCCGGCAAGGTGCTGGGCGAGATCGAGACCTACGCGGGCAACCTCCTGACCGACGAGGAGCTGAACCGGCTCACGGACAAGGAGATTCTTGCGGAGCTGCAGAGGCAGGAGGGGAGCGACATGCCGAATGTGAGCATCCGCTCCCGGGCGAGCATCCCCTTCATGATCGTATTCATGAACCCGTCCAAGGACGTCGATGAGTTCATCATCGAGCTCTCGGGGGTCGAGCGGAGCGCGCCCTCGAACTGACAGGATCCTTCCGCCTGTCTCCCCGGACCCAGGATTCTGTGGATATGGACCGGCTGATCACCTTCGAACGGATCCCGATCGAGCCGCCGCTCAAGGCGATCTACCGCAGGCTGGGTTACCGGAAGGGCCTCACGCAGCTCCGGCCCGACGAGGCCAGGATCCTCGGCGACCGGATCGAGCAGGCCCGGGCGCTCATCTCCCTGAAGGGGGCCGCGAGGCGGCTTCCCATCCTCTCGAAGACCCCTCGGCAGATCCGCCTCCCCGGCGACCGCACCCTGCAGAGCGCCCAGCTTGCCGCGCTGCTGGCCGACTCGCGGGAAATCATCCTCCTGGGGGCCACGGCCGGCCCTGCCGTGATCGAGGCCATCGGCCGCGACACGGCGGACGGCAACCTGACGCGGGCCGTCGTCTTCGACGCCGCGGCCAGTGAAATGGTCGATGCCGCCCTGGACTGGATGGAAACCTTTTTCGGGCGGGAGCTGCGACGGGAAGGGCGGCAGCTGACGAAGAGCCGCTTTTCCTGCGGCTACGGAGACCTGGCGCTGGACAACCAGAAACTCTTCCACGACCTGCTCGAACTCGGGCGGCTCGGCGTCGAGCTGACGGAACAGTACATCCTCGTGCCCGAGAAATCGGTCACGGCGGTGGCGGGGATCGAAACGATTGACTGAGGGAACCGGCATGGCGAAGGGACACCGTAAATTTCTCGAACTCCTGAACAAGAGGCCCTTGATCCTCGACGGGGCCACGGGCACGGAACTCCAGAAACGCGGGATGCCGCCGGGGGTCTGCCCGGAGCTGTGGTGCATCGAGAACCCCGGGGTCATCGCGGGCGTGCACGGCGACTACGCCAGGGCGGGCTGCGACGCGGTCTACACCTGCACCTTCGGGGCGAACCGCCTCAAGCTCGGCCAGTACGGCGGGCACGATGCCCGGTCGGTGAACCGCAGCCTCGCTCTCGTCGCGAGGGAATGCGTCAAGGGAAAGGCGCTCGTCCTGGGCGACATCGGCCCCACGGGACACTTCATCCGTCCCTTCGGCGAACTCGACTTCGAGGAAGCCGTCTCGGTCTTCACGGAGCAGGTCCGGGGGCTTCTCGAGGGAGGCGTCGACGGATTCGTCATCGAGACCATGATGGACATCCAGGAGGCCCGGGCCGCGCTGATCGCCGTGAAGGAAACCTGCGAGCTGTTCACGATGGTCACCATGACCTTCGAGCGCGACGGCCGGACGCTCAACGGAACGGACCCCCTGACGGCGCTCGTCACCCTCCAGGCCCTGGGGGCCGACGCCGTGGGGTGCAACTGCTCCACGGGGCCCGACGACATGGCGCGCTTCATCGGGGCGATGCGGCCGTACGCGAAGGTGCCGCTGATCGCGAAACCCAACGCGGGGCTGCCCCGTTCTTCAGGGGGCCTGACCGTCTACGACATGGACGCCGCCGAGTTTGCCCGGCGCGCGGGCGCCCTCGTGGGCGCTGGCGCGGGGATCCTGGGCGGCTGCTGCGGCACGACGCCGGGGCACCTTGCCGCGCTGCGCAAGGCGGTTTCACGGAAGAAGCCCCCCGCCCCGCTGCGCACGTCGCTCGCCGCACTCAGCTCGGCCCGCAAGTCGCTCGTTTTCGAGCCGGGAAGGCCGCTTGCCGTCATCGGGGAAGGCATCAACCCGACGGGGAAAAAGGCCCTCCAGGAGGAACTCCGGGAGGGGAAAACGGCGCTCATCCGCCAGATGGCCCGCGACCAGGAGGTGGCCGGCGCCGACCTGCTGGACGTCAATGTCGGGGTCCCCGGCATCGACCAGGAGCAGACCATGCACGATGTCGTGCTGACGCTCGCGGCCGCCACGGAGCTTCCCCTCGTCATCGACTCGGCCAAGCCGGAGCCCATCGAACGGGCCCTTCGTGTCTACCCCGGGCGTGCGCTCATCAATTCCATCTCGGGGGAAACGGAAAAGCTCAGGAAGCTGCTGCCCGTCGCGGCAAAGTACGGGGCCATGTTC
>JALOPC010000311.1 GCA_025454095.1 Syntrophales bacterium
TCCCAAGCGGAAAAAAAGGCCGCGATCTGATTCTCATCAGATGGCGGCCCGACCATCGGCAAATCCTCCGGGATCATGATCCCGGACCCGTTCTCGGCTGTTCAGTTTGTTTCAGTGTAAAGGATAGGGGAGGATGTGTCAACCCTTTCGGACATCGATCCCGGGCAGGCTTCGGCCGTCGCGCTCAGTCCGACCCTTTCAGGGTGTCGAGCAGGAAGGCGCGCAGTCGTCCGTAATCGGCGGGCAGTTCGACGGCCTCGCCCGTCCGTTTCTCGAGGTCCTTCATGCTCTGCGGCACCTCGGGGGTGATCCGGAGCAATTCGACGATCTCGTCGGGGAATTTGGCCGGGTGGGCCGTCTCGAGACAGACGCAGGGCTCCGCAATGGGCCCGCAGCAGGCCTCCAGGTAGTGCTCGAGGCCCCTCCAGCCCACGGCCCCGTGGGGCTCCAGCAGGACGCGGTACTGCTCCCAGACGCGGCGGATGGTCTTCTTCGTCTCCTCGTCGGAGACGCTCACGGAGAAGATGCGTTTTCGCATCTCCTTGATATCGGGATAGGCGTGCACGACCCCCGTACGGTCCACCGTGCCCCCGTAGAGATCGAAGAACCGGGCCAGGTTGCTCGGGTGTCCCACGTTCATCGCGTTGGAGAGACAGGCCCTCGACGGCGAGACCTTCTCGTAGGTTCCCGTCGTGAGGTAGTTGGGAAATTCGTCGTTTTCGTTGGTGGGCATGACGAGCATCCGCACGGGAAGGCCCATGCGACGGGCGTACTCGCAGCCCAGGGCGTTGCCGAAATTCCCCGAGGGGACGGAGAAGACAATCTCCTCACCCGGACCGGCCAGCTGGGCGTAGGCATGGACGTAGTAGATGCTCTGCGGCATGATCCGGCCGAAGTTGATGGAGTTGGCCGAGGTCAGGTTGAGCTGCGCAAGTCCGGAATCGGAGAAGGCCTGCTTCACGAGGTTCTGGCAGTCGTCGAACTTGCCGTCCACGGAGAGGGCCAGGACGTTCTCCCCGATCGTGTCGAGCTGTTTCTTCTGCATCCCGCTCACTTCGTTGCGGGGGTAGAGGATGGTTACGCCGATTCCCTCGACGCCCTTGAAGGCCTCGCCCACGGCGCTTCCCGTGTCGCCCGAGGTCGCGACGAGCACGTTGAGCCTTTTCCCCCGGTCGCGCAGGCGGCTCATGAGCCTCGCCATCATCCTGGCCGCAAAGTCCTTGAAGGACGCCGTGGGGCCCCGGTCGAGCCTCATGACGAACATGCGGTCGTACACCCGCTCGAGGGGTACATCGAAATTGTAGGAGTCTTCCACGACCTGCCGGATCGTCTCCCGCGGCAGCTCGTCTTTCAGAAACGCCTCCGCCACGAGAACGGCCGTCGAACTGTAGGGGGCGCCCTTGCATGCCCGGATGTCGCCGAGGTCGAGCGCCGGGATGGGATCGGGCATGAAGAGCCCCTCGTCGGGCGCCTGACCCTGGATCAGGGCGTCGCGGAAGGAGACCAGCCCCTTGAACGGCGTGAGGCCGGCCACCCCGTCGAGGCGGCGGTTCGTGCTGTAGTAGCGGATCATGGGATTACCTCAGCGTAAGGCTTTCGGGCCGGTAGGTCCGAATGTAATCGAGGAAGATTTTATGGTGGGTCATTAAATCGAATTGCCTGCGATAAATCAAATGAAAAGATCGCTCGATCGGACAGCCCTCGATGGACAGGGCGGCCAGCACGCCGGCTTTGAGTTCCCTGCGAATGGCGTGCACGGAAAGGACGGAGATTCCCACCCCTGCAATGACGGCCTCCCTTACGGCCTCGGAGCTCCCCATTTCGGCAACTACGAGGAACCGGGATAGATCCGTCTTGCCCGCCTCGGCGAGGCACCTCTCGAAGGCCTCGCGGGTACCCGATCCCCTCTCGCGGATCACGAAAGGCTCTTTTGCGATCTCACGGACCCGGACCGTCCTCCGTCTCGCCCAGGGATGGGCCGCAGGGACGGCGAGCACCATGCGGTCCAGCCAGAGCGGCTCGTCCGCCAGTTTCGCACTCGCGGGTTTCTTGCCGATGAAGCCGATCTCGGCGCCGTTCTCCAGGACCGTATCAATCACCTCGCTGCTGTCGGCCGCCCGCACGGCCGTCCGAATCTCGGGGAACCTCTTCCGGAACCCGGCGATTGCGGAAGGCAGGATATAAGTGGCCGGGATGGTGCTGGCGGCAATCCGGATATCCCCCGCCTCGCTTGCACGCACCCGCATCACCCGGTCTGCAGCCTCCTCTCGTAGCTTGAGGATCCGCCGGGCGTAATCGTACACGACACGACCCTCGGGCGTGAGCGTAAAGGCCCGGCTCGCCCGGTTGACCACCTTCGCCCCCAGGGCGTCCTCCAGGTTGCGGATATGCTTCGTGAGCGATGGTTGGGTAAGAAACATCCTCTTGGCCGCCCGGCTGAAGCTGCGTTCCTCGACAAGGCGCACCATCGCTTCGAGCTGAAGCAGGTTGATGTTTTTCATGTCCGCCGGCATGAGAATCCCGTACCATGACTGGTTTCGATAATCAAGGGGGTTTTATGAATTATTTGAATTGGAACTATTCACAAAAGTGCGCTACTGGTTTGGCCGATATTATTTCGTTTTTCATTTACCCTCGAAGGAGGACCACGGCATGGCCAACCCGTTCGCATCCCGCGCGGGAATCATCGTCGTCGGAGCCGTCATCGGCGTTGCGGCTACGCTTCTGCAGTATTTCGGGAACCCCCCGAACATGGGCATCTGCGTCGCCTGCTTCGAAAGGGACATCGCGGGAGGTCTCGGGCTTCACCGGGCAGGCGTCGTGCAGTACATCCGCCCCGAAATCAGCGGCTTCGTGATCGGGGCC
>JALOPC010000043.1 GCA_025454095.1 Syntrophales bacterium
TTCCTGGCGCTGTCAAGCCTAAAAAAGGGGCTCCCCCTGTACCCTGCCTCACAGCACCCTCGTGAGCGTAAACACCCCCAGGGCCCCCAGCAAAACGAGCATGACCCTTCGGTAGCCGTCCTCCCTGAACTTCCCGTAGAGCAGAGAACCGGCCCAGGTCCCCGCCAGAAGCGTCGGGACGGAGACGAGGAAGTTGCGGATCACCCCGTCCGTGACGAGCCCGCTTGCGGCGTGGAAGACGCCGATCAGCAGCCCCGACATGATGAAGAACCCCTGGAGGGTCACCTTGATCTGGTCCTTCGTCCAGGCCTGCAGGGAGGTGTAGACGATCACGGGCGGGCCCGAGGCGCTGATTGCACCGCCCAGTCCGCCGGCAAAGAAACCGAACAGGTAGGCCCAGGGGCCACCCAGTTTCCCGATCGGCAATTTGAACAGCAGCCCGTAGAGGGAATAGGCCAGGAGGACCACCCCGAGAACGACCTGGACGTGCACCGGGTCCATCCGCTTGAGCAGCCATACCCCGGCGGGGATTCCCAGCGCGGCCCCGGCCAGGAGCGGCCAGATCTTTCCCCATTCCCAGTGGGACCGGAGCTGGATGATGAGGATCACCGTGAGGATCACGCCCATGAGGTTCACGAGGGGGATCGCCTCCCGGATGTCCAGAAAAAGCACCAGCAGGGGAAGCGACAGCAGGACGGAACCGAACCCGGAAAGGCCCTGAATGAACCCGGCCAGAAAGGCAACAACGGTCAGATAGAAATAGACGTCAGCCAATGGTCTCCCTGGTCTCCCGGCGCCCTCGGCGACGAACCGCTTTGCACCCGGGCCTGTTTCTGTTAGGATGTTCGCATCATAGGGGAAACCGGTCCCCCCTGTCAAACGAGGTTTCCATGACTGACCGATCTCCGTATTTCTACCATTTCGTGAAGACCCGTCTCGGCAAGGCTGCCATCGTCTGGTTCGATGACGGGCGAACCGTTCGAATCGTCCGCGTCTGTCTGCCCGCCCCGGAAAACGAGATCATGGGGGAAATCCGGGGGCTGTTCCCCGACGCGAAAGCCCAATCCTGTGCTGCCGCCGCAGCGCTCGCCGGGAAAATCCAAGCCTTCATGGCGGGGAAGCCCGTGTCCTTCGATACCGCTGCGCTCGACATGAGCCGGGTGGCGCCCTATCACCGGAACGTGCTTGCGGCGCTCGCAGCCATCCCCCGGGGGCACGTCATGAGCTACGGGGGCGTCGCCTCGAAAACAGGGGCCCCGGGCGGGGCAAGGGCCGCCGGCCAGGGATGTGCGAAAAACCCCTTCCCCATCCTCTTCCCCTGCCACCGGGTTATCCGGTCGGACGGTTCGCTGGGGGGCTTCGGCGGTGGGCTCAAACTCAAGAGGGCGTTGCTGGAGATGGAAGGGATCCGGTTCGACAAGAACGGAACGGTGCTGCCGGAACACATTTTTCGGTAAGAGAGGGGTATCGGGTATCGGGGCTAGGGTATCGGGATGGAATAAGATTTCGTCGGACACCCTTTTTCTCTGCCCGGAGCCCTCTGACCTACACCCTGGCCTTTTGTACCTTCGGGGCTTTCTGGACGGCCATGTTGTCCCGATGGATGACTTCGTCGTAGTGCTTGTAGCCGAGGACCTGTTCGATCTTCGACGACTTTTCCCGTCGGGGCTGATGACGATGACGGGGTCGCCCACGGCGAATTCCCCCTCCACCCGCTCGATGCCCGAGGGCAGCAGGCTCTTGCCGTTTTCCACGATGGCCCTCTTCGCCCCGTCGTCGACGAAAAGTTTCCCCCGCGAGCGCAGCGTGAAGGCGATCCAGTACTCCCGGCTCGACAGGCATTCCGTCATGGGGATGAAGAGGGTCCCCACGTTCTTGCCCGAAAAGATCTCGCCGAGGATGCCTTTCTTCTTTCCACGGGCGATGATGTAGGGAATCCCGCAGGCCGTCACCTTGCGTGCCGCAAGGATCTTGCTGCGCATCCCGCCCATGCCGGTGGGGTCCGTTTCGGCCGTGGCCATGGATTCGATTTCGTCCGTGATCTCGCGCACGAGCCCGATCAGCTTCGCTTTCTTTGCGCCCGGGGCCTTGGGGTTGCGGTCGAAGAGCCCCTCCGTGTTGGTCATGCTGATGACGAGGTCGGCCTCGGTGATGTTGGCCACCACGGCGGCGAGGTGGTCGTTGTCGCCGAACTTGATTTCGTCGACGGCGACGGTGTCGTTCTCGTTGATGATGGGGATCACGTTCCACTCCATGAGGGTGGACAGGGTGTTCTTCACGTTGATGAAGCGCTTGCGGTCCGTTAGGTCGTCCATGGTCAGCAGGATCTGGGCGACGTAGAGATCGTGCTTGCCGAAGGCCGTGGAGTAGACGCGCATGACCCGGCTCTGCCCGATGGCGGCGCAGGCCTGCTTTTCCGGCATGCTCTTGAGCTTTCCCGAGATGCCCATGCGGTGCTTTCCCGAGGCGATGGCCCCCGAGGTGACGATGACGATGTGGTATCCCTTGCGGATCAGCTCCGCCATCTCGTCGGCGAGCTGCTGGATGATGTCGCGGTCGAGTCCCTCCGTGCCCGTGAGGACGCCGCTGCCGATCTTGACGATGACCCGCCGGACGCCGGCGAGGATTTCTCTGCGCTCAGTGCTCATGGTCTTCCCGTTCATCCCGTTTCAATTTTTTCACCACCGCCGCGATCAGGGCATCGATGCCCTCTCCCGTAACTGCTGAAATTAAAAAGACTTCTATATTTTTCCGCCGGAAGAAGTCAATTTCTTTTTTTGCCCGATCCCTCGTTTCCGGCAGATCCGCCTTGCCGATCGCCACGACCTGGGGCTTTTCCGCCAGGGCCGGATCGTAAAGCGCCAGCTCCCGGTTGATCGTTTCGAAATGGTTCCACCCGCTCACGGGCTCCTCCCCGGAGATGTCGAGCAGATGGATCAGGACGGCCGTCCGCTCCACGTGCCGCAGAAACCGGATCCCGAGCCCCACGCCCCGATGGGCCCCCTCGATGAGGCCGGGGATGTCCGCGATCACGAAGGTGCCGAAGTTTTTGTACTTCACGACGCCCAGGTTCGGGGTGAGGGTTGTGAACGGGTAATCGGCGATCTTGGGTTTTGCTGCCGAGACCCGGGAGATGAGGGTCGACTTGCCCGCATTGGGGAACCCGATGACCCCCACGTCGGCCAGCAGCTTCAGCTCGAGCCGGATCCAGCGCTCTGCGCCCTCCTCGCCGGGCTGGGCAAAACGGGGCGCCCGGTTGGTCGCGGTTTTAAAGAAGGCGTTTCCCCTGCCGCCCCGGCCTCCCTTCGCGACGACGTGGCGCTGGCCGTCCTCGACGAGGTCCACCAGCACCTCCCCCGTGGCGTCATCCATGACGAGAGTCCCTACCGGCACGGGGATCAGAACGTCGTCGGAATTGCGTCCCGTGCAGTCGCTTCCTTCGCCATGACCGCCGTGGCGTGCCACGTGGTGCTGCTGGTACTTGAGGTCCAGCAGGGTGCGATGGCTGGCCGAGGCCACGACGACGACATCGCCGCCCTTGCCCCCGTCGCCCCCGTTGGGGCCGCCCCGGGGGACGTACTTCTCCCTCCGGAAGCTCACGCAGCCGCGGCCCCCGTCACCCGCCTTGACATAGATTTTTGCTTCGTCGACGAATTTCATCCCGATTCCAATAAAAAAGCCCTCGATGGGTCACCGAGGGCCTGGACAATCAGCTTGTCGCCGGGTTCTACGGCTCAGAGAGAGCGGGGAAGACTAGGACGCGTAAACGCTGACCTTCTTGCGGTCCTTCCCGAAACGCTCGAATTTCACGACGCCGTCGATCTTGGCGAAAATCGTATAGTCCTTGCCGATGCCGACGTTGCGCCCTGGGTGGATTCTCGTGCCGACCTGGCGGATGATGATGGAGCCGGCGCTGACGGCTTCGCCGCCGTACACCTTGACCCCTCTTCGCTGGGAGTTGCTGTCTCTTCCGTTGCGGCTGCTGCCCTGGCCCTTTTTATGTGCCATCTTCCATCTCCTAAAAAAAGCTGATTACAGCGAGATTTCCTTGATCCTCACCTCGGTGAGAGGCTGCCGGTGACCCGTCTTCTTCAGGAACCCCTTGCGGCGCTTCTTCTTGAAGATGATGATCTTGGGGCCCTTGCCCTGGTGGACGATTTCGCCCACGACCCTGGCGCCCTCGACCACCGGGGTGCCCACGCGGGTCTGGTCCTCTTTCGAGACCAGGAGAACCTCTTCGAACACCACCGTGTCGCCCTTCTGGCCTTCGAGCTTTTCCACCTTCAGGACATCTCCCTGGGAGACCCTGTGCTGTTTTCCGCCCGTTTTAATGACTGCGTACATGTCCGGTTCCTTGAAAGGAAATTGAAAACAGTGATTATATGGATAAAACAATGTTTGTCAACACATTTTATCGCCATCGTCGACGGCCCGTTCCGGTCCTGTCGTTCGGGAGGGTCCCGGTTCGCATTTTCCCACGGAATTTGCATGCTTCCCCTGCGGGGAGTGCGATCCCCCCTGCATTGCCTGCGGAAAGGATAGCGTACAATGCCCAAGATTCCCACCGAACAGCTCAAACCGGGCATGAAACTGGCCCGGCCCCTGCAGAACTCTTCCGGCATGGTCCTCATGGCCGAGGGGACCGAATTGACGGAGGCGCGCATCTCGAAAATCGAGAACATGGGCGTGGACAGCGTCTACATCGACGGCCCGTCCCGGCCCGCCCGGCCGAAGGAGGAACTCCTCCTGGCCCTGGAGGAACGCTTCAGGAAGGCGGGCGCCAGCCCGCCGATGGCGACCATCCGGAAGGCGGTCAGAGAGCATATCGAGGCGATGTATGAGTAGCATGGACCCGAAAGCCCTCCGGAGCCGGGTGGAGAACATCAGCACCATCCCGACGATCCCCAGCGTGCTGAAGCAGCTGTCGACGATCATCGAGAACCCCAAGATATCCCTCAATGAAATCAGCCATTTCGTCTCTCAGGACCCTGCGCTGACGACCAAGATCCTCCAGATGGTGAACTCGGCCCTCTACGGGTTCCCGGGCCGGATTTCGTCGGTCAACCACGCCGTCATGCTCCTGGGCCTCAACGTGGTCAAGGGGCTCCTGCTGAGCGTGTCCGTCTTCGAGATCATGCACAAGGCCATGATCGGCCTGAGGGAGCACTCCATCGGGGTTGCCATCGCCTCGAAGGTCCTCGCCCGGAAGAAAGGCCTCAAGGAGCCGGAGGAAGTCTTCGTGGCGGGGCTGCTCCATGACGTGGGCAAGGTCATCCTCACCCTCTCCTGGCCCGAGGAGTACGACAAGACGGTCAGGGATGCCGAGGCTTCGGGTATCGCCATCTTCGACGCCGAGCGCAGGCACTTCTCCGAAACCCATGCCGCCGTGGCGGGCTGGCTGGCGGAAAAATGGCACTTCCCCGCCAAGCTCTGCGAGTGCATCGCAAACCATCACCGGCCCCAGACCTCCTCCCTGGCGCCCCTCGAGACGTCCATTGTCCACATGGCCGATGTGCTCGTAAAGGCCAGGGGCCTCGGGTA
The DNA here is from genome assembly GCA_025454095.1 of Syntrophales bacterium. Taxonomy (GTDB): domain Bacteria; phylum Desulfobacterota; class Syntrophia; order Syntrophales; family UBA2192; genus UBA2192. The sequence continues at coordinate 5,542 of JALOPC010000043.1, forward strand.
CTCGGGGGATCGCCTCGTACCCGACGTCAACCCCAAGGCGTGGGAGACCCTGGGCCTGTCGGAGGAGGACCTGCGGGAGATCCTGAAAGAGCTCGAGGATTCCGTCGAACAGACCGAGGAGGAATACAAGGCCTGATCCTGCACGGCCGGGGTCAAGTCCCTCGTTCCGTTTCACAGGAGCCTCGCGCATCAACCCCGCGAAGATCGGAAGAGCGATTTCGGATCCCAGGCCCGGCAAACGGACGGGTTGAAGGAGCAGCGGCACGACGTGAAAACGGTGATTGTCATCTCCCGCGACATGGTGCTCACGAGCACCGTGGAGAACCGTATCCGGCAGGGTTACCGGGTCATCCTGTTCGACAGCATCCAGTCGGCCATGGGCCTGATCTGCAGCACGAGCCCGCCCGATCTTGTCGTCCTCGACGTGGACCTGCAGGACCTCGTTACCGCCGGCACGCTCAGCCAGCTCAAGGAAGACCCCATGTTCCGCAATCTCACGGTGCTGGCCGTGCTGGGCGACGAGAACGCCTCCACGCAGTGGGACTCCCTGCTCTTCGAGGATTACATCTGGCGGAGGGCCCTGGAGCCCGAGATCCTGCGGCGGGTCAATCTGTGCGTCATGCGCTCGGAGCGGATCGTGGAGATCAACCCCCTGACGCGGCTACCGGGCAACATCTCCATCAACCGGGAAATCCAGGAGCGTCTCGACCGGGGGGAGCCCTTCGCGCTCGCGTGGGCCGACCTGGACCAGTTCAAGCCCCTCAACGACAAGTACGGCTTCTCCCGGGGTGACGACATCATCCGCATCACGGGGCGGCTCATTCTCGGCGCGGTGAAGGACAAGCAGCGCGAGCGCAGCTTCGTGGGACACATCGGGGGCGACGACTTCGTCTACATCATGAGCCCCGAGGGCATCGAGGCCGCCTCCCAGGACCTGGTCACCACCTTCGACCAGATCATCCCGGGCTTCTACGATGCCGAGGACCGCGAGAGGGGATCCATCCGGTCCGTGGACCGCCAGGGCAGCGAGCGGACCTTCCCGCTGACCAGTATCTCCATCGGGATCACCGACACGGGAACGGGCCCGTTCAGCCACTTCGGCGAGATGACGGAGCGGGCATCGGAGATGAAGAAGTACGCCAAGCAGTTCCCGGGGAGCTGTTTCAAGTGGGATCGCCGGAAACAGTGACCGGCGACGTGCCGTTGTCCCGGGTTTACCGCGTTTCCCCTGCGTTTTTTTCTCTTGCCCTCCCGGTTTCGCCCTTCTCCAGGATCGTCTGCACTTTCACGATCCGCAGGCTCCGGACGACTTCGTCATCCAGCCCGAGGGCACGGCCGAGGATCTCGGCCGGCCTGGCGGTCCTGCCGTCGGCAAAGAGGAGGGTCATCTCCAGCGTCCCGGTCTGCCGATCCAGGGAGATCCCCTCCACGTAGGGGCGGACGTCCTTGCGGGAGACCTTCCCCTTCCCCTCGCGCTCCACGATGCAGGACGGGGATGCCAGGAAGGAGCCGACTCGAATCTCCAGCCCCTCCGCGGAGGCGCCGGGGGGCAGGGAGGCGCGGTAGCGAAACCCCCTGACGATCTTCGCCAGGGACGGATCGCCGCTCTCGATGCGTTCGATGCGCCGGACCTCGAGCCCCCGGGGCAGGGCCGCGTTGATCCGCTCCGCGGCCTTTCGTACGTCGGCAATCCCGCCCTCCAGCTGAAGGTCGGCAAATTCCTCCAGGCTCTCCATCCCCACGGCCGTGGCAAAGGCAAAGGAAATCTTCGGGTGCGGGTGGAACCCTTCCGAGTACCGCGGGGAAAGGCCGCTGCGCTTGACGGCGCGCGTCAGCGCCGAGGACACCTCGAGGTGGGAAAGGAAGCGGGACATCCCGGTCTTCGCGAAGACGAGCCGCCAGCGGGAAACCGGCGGGGCATCGGCAACCGCCGTCACGCCGGCGGCCGCGGGCGCCGGGGCCTCCGGGAGCCCGGCGGCCTCCCGGATGACGACGAGCGAACCGTCGCAGACCCCGCAGTTCCGGCAGCCCTCGCGGCGGCAGTCGGGGGTCTCCTCGCCCCGCAGGGATTTTTCGTATTCGGCAAGCAGGAACTCCCTGTCGAGTCCCGCATCCACGAACTCCCAGGGCAGGGTCTCCGCCCTCCCCCGTTCGCGCAGGTGCTCCTCGATACGGATGCCGGAATCCCGGAGGGCTTCCTCCCACCGCTCGAAGAGAAACCGGTCGCTCCACCCGTCGAAGCGGGCCCCGAGCGACCAGGCCTTTTCCACGAGGTCCGCGAGCCGCTCGTCGCCTCGCGAGAAGAGCCCCTCCAGGAGGCTCATCCGGGCGTCGTGCCACTTGAAGCTGATGTTGCGGTTCGAAAGCCGGCGCTTGAGGTGACCCTGTTTCGCCAGCGTCTCCTCGAGGCCGATCTGGCGCACCCACTGAAAGGGCGTGTGCGGCTTGGGGACCAGGGTGGAGAGGCCGACGGTGACCTGCCTCCCCCTGCCTTCCCGCATGACGCGGTGGGCCAGGTCGGCGATCCCCTCGAGGTCCTCTTCGCGCTCGCCGGGCAGGCCGATCATGAAGTAGAGCTTGATGGCCTTCCACCCGCCGTCGAAAACGCGGCGGGCCGTCTCGAGGAGGTCGGCGTCCGTGTTGCCCTTGTTGATGATGTCGCGCAGCCTCTGCGTCCCCGCCTCGGGGGCGATGGTGAAACTCGTCTTGCGGACCCGGCGGATCTCCTCGATGAGTTTCGGGCTCAGGGTCTCCACGCGAAGCGACGGAAGCCCGAGCGCCACGCGCCGCTCGCTGTAGCGGTTCATCAGCTCGCCCAGCAGCGGCTCGATCTGCGAGTAGTCGCCCGAACTGAGCGACAGCAGCGAGATCTCGTCGTAGCCCGTCGCCTGGAGGGCCTCCTCGGCCATCGCGAGCAGCGTCGAGGGGTTTCGCTCCCGCACGGGCCGCCAGACCATCCCCGCCTGGCAGAACCGGCAGCCCCGCGTGCACCCCCGGGCGATCTCGAGGGAGATGCGGTCGTGGATCGTGTTCATGAGCGGCACGACAGGCTTCAGCGGGTGGAGCCACCGGTTGAGATCGGCGATCACGCGCTTGCGCACCCGCATTCCCTCCCGGTGCAGGGATGGAACGAATAGGCCTTCCAGGGCGGCAAGACGCTCCAGGGCGTCCGCGCGCCGCAGCCCTTTCTCTTTCGCCCGCAGAAGGACCTCGGCGATCTCCGAGATCGCCTCCTCGCCCTCCCCGATGACGAGGGCATCGAAGAAAGGGGCCATGGGAAGCGGGTTGAACGCGCAGGGCCCCCCGGCGATCACGATGGGGTCCCCGTCGCGCCGGTCCTTCGCACGCAGGGGAATTCCCCCCAGCTCGAGCAGGGTCAGGACGTTCGTGTAGGAAAGCTCGTACTGCAGGGAGACGCCGACGAGGTCGAAGGCCGCAAGCGGCATGCCCGACTCGAGGGTCGCCAGCGGCAGCCCGCCCGCCCGCAGCCGGGCTTCCATGTCCGGCCAGGGGGCGTAGACGCGCTCGGCGCAGATGTGCGGGTGCGCGTTCAGGATGGCGTAGAGGATCTGGAGCCCCAGGTGGGACATGCCCACCTCGTAGGCGTCGGGAAAGGCCAGGGCGACGCGCAGCCGACAGGCGGCGCGGTCCTTGTCCGCGGCGTTGGCCTCGCCGCCGGTGTAGCGGCTGGGCTTCTCGACGAGGGCCAGAAAGGTCTCGAGCAGGTTATATTCGGGTCCCTGACAGGACATGTTCACCTTTATTCTCACGGTTGCCCGGTCCCTGTCATCTGGCTCAGGGACCATTCATTTCACGAAGTGCAGACGCCGGGAAGTGATGAAGTCCGGAGAACGGCAGCTTTGCACCCGGCTCCCGGCCTCTCCACGCTTCTCAACTTCTCACCATCAAAGCTTCTTGAGCAGAGGGGTGTCGTCCGTCTGCTCAATCCGCGGCCGGGTACTTCCACGGGTCTTTCACGATCTCCCGGTGCTTCGAGAGAACGTATCGCCCGGGGAACTGATCCTTCGACAGGTAGGGCAGAACGTCCTTCTTGAAAGCGGCGAGAAATTCCTCGAACAGGGCTTCCCGCTCCCCGGCGGGGACGAAGGTCCTCTCGTTGCGGTACTCGAAGACGATCTCGGGCCCGAAGATACGTTTTGTCTTCTCGCAGTCCGCCGCCTCCTCGAAGTATTCCCGCTTCACCGCAACGGGGACCCTGACGACGAGCACGACACTGGCCGTGTCCGCCGCGATCGTCCGGGAGAGATCCTCCACCCGGGCCTCCAGCCCATTGGGGAGGGCAATGACCTCCACAAGCCTCATGAGCGCTTTGCCTCCACCTTTGTACTTGACCCCGGGAGTATTTTGCCTATATACCCGCCTGGAACGGCAGCGGATTTCCCGGGAATCCGCTTCTTCAAGAGCACATCCCGGCGCCAACAGGCAAGCCAGGGGCATCACCTTATGCGCGATCGGGAAATTTTTCAAGACATCTGTGAATACCGGAACCGGATTCCCGCCCATGGCTCAAAAACCCTTGTCTTTGCGTGACGGGCCCGACAGCCCCTTCGTCCATCTCTGCCAGCCGGACGCCACGAAATCCTGCGGCGCCTGCTGCGGGCTCTACAACTACGTCGACTCGGGCCGCGAGGCCCTGG
>JALOPC010000044.1 GCA_025454095.1 Syntrophales bacterium
TGTCCTGACCCACCCCGGTTTTTCCCATCCTGCATCGAATTCCCGCATCGCCCGGATTGCGGGGCGGCGTCGACGAAGGAGGGCTTCCATGGAATCCAGGTATTTTATCCGGCCCGAGGACGTACCGGCCTACAGCCCCAAGAACCATGTGGGAACGCAGAACCGGCGCCTCATCGGCCCCGACAACGGCGCAAAGAATCTCGAAGTCGTCCTCGGCGTCCTCGAGAAAGGCCCCGGCGCCCTTCCGCACGTCCACCCCGGTCTCGAGCAGGTCTGCTACATCCTCGAGGGGCGGGCGCATGTCGAAGTGGCGGGCTACAAGCGCGACATCGGGCCCGGCGAGTGCTGCTTCTTCCCCGCCGGCGAGCCCCACATTTTCGCCGTCGTGAGCGACGAACCGGTGAAGGTCCTCGTGATCTACTCGCCGCCCTACTGCGAAAACCCCCGGCAAGCCGTCCGCGCCTGATCGACGCGGGGCGAAGGAGGTGTGAGGGATGGCGGAGACAACCATGCAGCGCGCGCTCGAGGGGATCCGCGTCGTCGACCTCACGACGATCGTGATGGGGCCCTACGCCACCCAGATCCTGGGCGACTTCGGCGCCGACGTGATCAAGGTGGAGGCGCCCCCCGGGGGCGATCCCCTGCGCTTCGCCGGCCCGTCGCGCACGAAGGGCATGGGGCCGCTCTTTCTGCAGCTCAACCGCAACAAGCGCAGCATCCTGCTGGACCTCAAGAAGCCCGAGGGCCTCGAAGCGATGCTCCGCCTGTGCCAGAAGGCCGACGTGCTGGCCTACAACGTCCGGCCCCAGGCCATGGAGAGGCTGGGCCTGGGCTACGAACAGCTCCGCAGGCTCAACCCCGGGGTGATCTACGCCGGCATGTTCGGCTTCGGGCGCGGCGGCCCCTACGCGGCGCAGCCCGCCTACGACGACCTCATCCAGGGCATGACCGGCTACTCCGCGACCTTCGCGCAGATGTCGGGAGACGTGCCGCGCTACATCCCCGTCAACTTCTGCGACCGCACCACGGGGATCTACGCCGTCGGCGCCGTCACGGCCGCCCTGTTTCACCGCGAGCGCACGGGCGAGGGCCAGGCCATCGACATCCCCATGTTCGAGACCATGGCGCAGTTCATCCTGGGCGACAACCTCTACGGCGAGACGTTCGTTCCCGCCCTGGGACCCACGGGGTATGTCCGGATCCTCGCGCCCGAGCGCAGGCCCTACGCGACGAAGGACGGCTACGTCTGCGCCGTCATCTACACCGACAGGCACTGGGAGACGTTTTTCGCCCTGGCCGGCAGGGCCGACGAATTCCGCGTCACCCCGCGGTACCGGACCCTGACGGCCCGCACGGGGTGCATCAACGAACTCTACGGGCTGGCGGCGGAGATCTTCCGGACGCGCGCCACGGCCGAGTGGCTCGGGCTGCTGACGGCCGCCGACATCCCCGTCGCCCCCCTGCACACCCTGGATTCGCTGCTGCAGGACCCCCACCTTCTCGCCACGGATTTCTACCGGGTCCTGGATCACCCCAGCGAGGGGAAGATCCGGCTGATGCGATCTCCCACCGAGTGGTCCGCGACACCGGCGGAGATCCGGCGCCTGCCGCCGCGCCCCGGGGAGCACAGCGCGGAGATCCTGGGCGAGCTGGGGTACAGCGGCAAGGAAATATCGGCACTGTTCGACCGACGGGTCACCCAGGCCGGTTGAGGCGGCCCCGCGCACCGGGCGACCGGGTGCGGCCTGCCGCCGGGCACAACGGATGAGAAAAGGAGGCACGGCATGAAGAGCAGCACGATCGCGCGCGTCGCATGTCTGGCGGCCCTGGCCGCCGCCCTGGTCGCGGGCCCCGCACCCGAGGCGCCGGCGCAGAGCGTCATCGCCATCAAGGTGGCCGACGGCCTGCCGGCCGGGCACGTCCAGGTGGTCGAGGGGCTCGCCCCCTTCATGAAGGAGGTCGAGGCGAGGACGAAGGGGCGGGTGAAGTTCACCCATTACACCTCGGGGCAGCTGGGCAAGCAGAACGACATGCTGGACATCCTCAAGAGCGGGGTGGCCGACATGGCCTACATCGGCCCGAGCTACTTCGCGGGGAAGATGCCCCTGAGCGGCGTCTTCGAGATGCCGCAGGCCTACCCCAGCGCCGCGGCGGCCTGCGAGGCCTACTGGCAGATGTCGGTCCACGGCATCCTCGCCAAGGAGGAGTGGGGCAAGCACAACGTCTTTCCCGTCCTCTCGCTGTCCTATGCCCCCTACGAGATCTTCAACAGCAAAAAGCCGGCCCGCGTGCCCGCCGACTTCAAGGGCATGAAGCTCCGCACGGCCGGGGGCACCCAGGACCTGACGGTTCGCTCCTTCGGGGCCGTCTCCATCTTCAAGACGCCCCAGGAGCTCTACGAGGCGGCCCAGCGGGGCGTCGTCGACGGGGCCCTGTTCCCCGTCGAGGCGATCGCCTCCTACAAGCTCCAGGAGGTCTTCAAGTACGCCACCCGCGGCGCCGACGTGACCGGTTTCGTCATGGCCTACGCCGTCAACGGCAAGACCTGGCGCGCCCTGCCCGAGGACATCAGGAAGATCTTCCTGGACGTCGGCCTCGAGCAGACGCGCAAGTTCGGGAAGGCCGCCGACCGCAAGTCCACGGAGCTCTACGCGCAGTACCAGAAGGCCGGCATGCAGGTCGCCGTCCTGACGCCGCAGGAGCAGGCCGCCTGGGTCCAGGCCACGGCCGCCGTGGAAAAGGAATGGGTGGACAACCTCGAGAAGCGCAGGCTGCCCGGCAAGCGCGTCCTCGAGGAGTTCAAGAAGACCATGAGCGCCCTGAAGAAGAAGTAAGGCGGCTTCAGGGCCGGCATCCCGGCGCCCCGGCGCGCCCCCCCACGCGCCGCGGGCGGCCGGGTCTTCCGGGCATCGAGCCGGCGCGCCGCATCGCCGGCAAGGGGAACGGGATCGTGGAAAAACCGCGTGTGTCAGGGTTCAGCGGGGCCATGGGCCTCCTGGAAACGCTGCTGATCCGGGTGGCCGGCCTCGTCCTGCTCGTGCTCGCCGGGCTGACGACGGCCGACGCCCTGGGGAGGTATCTCCTCAACTCGCCCATCCCCGGCACGGGGGAGATCATCGAGGACTACTTCATGATCGCCCTGATCTTCCTGCCCCTGAGCTACTCCTTCATGCAGGAGGGGCACGTGCACGTGACGATGATCGAGCGCTACTTCCCCGGCGGCGTGAAGCGTATCGTCGGCAAGGTGAATCTCCTGCTGAGCTTCGCGCTCTTCGCCCTGATCGCCCTGGCGGGATGGGAGCGCTTCGTCGAGGCCTGGCGGATCGACGAGATCTCGACGAGTTCCGTGGGCTACCCCATGTGGCCCTGCTACCTCATGGTCCCGATCGGCTGCGGCCTGCTGTGCCTGCGCATCGCCCAGGTCTTCCTCGGGCGGGCGCAAAAGGGGCACGCCGCGACACCCGACGAGGACCGGGTCGCCTGAACGGACATCTTCCGGCCCCTTGGATCCCGCGGGGCCGGCGCGAGGAAAGGAAGAGAGGACATGCCGGACCAGCTGATCATGGCGCTGCCCCTGATCGGGATGATCGTCCTGATTGCGATCGGGATGCCCGTGGCCTTCGCCATGGGCGTCAGCGGCGCCGTGGGGATCTACTTCATGGGCGGCTTCGACGGCATGATGGGCATCCTGGCGACCTCTCCCTACCGCACGGCGGCCTCCTACACGCTCACGACGGTGCCGCTGTTCATCCTGATGGCCGAGTTCATCGTCAAGTCCGAGATCGTCCACGAGATCTTCGAGGCGGGCTACAAGTGGCTGGGGCACCTGCCGGGCGGGGTGGCCATCGCCACGGTCATGGCCGACGCGGGCTTCGGGGCCATGTGCGGCTCCTCCACGGCCGCCGCGGCCGCCATGTCCTCCGTGGCCATCCCCCAGATGAAACGCCTGAAATACAAGGACTCCCTCTCCGGGGGCGTCGTGGCCGTCGCGGGGACGCTGGCGATCATGATCCCCCCGAGCATCGTCTTCATCATCTACGGCTCCGTGACGGAGACCTCCATCGGCAAGCTGCTCATCGCGGGGATCCTGCCGGGCGTGCTCACCGCCCTGGCCTACGCCGCGGCCATCTACGTCTGGGTGAAACTGGACCCCTCCGTCTCCCCGCCGCAGACGGCCTGGTCCTGGTCCGAGCGGATCCACTCGCTGCGCTACGTCTGGCCCATGATCGTCCTGTTCGCCGTCGTCGTCGGCACGATCTACGCGGGGGTGGCCACGCCCACGGAGAGCGCCGCCTTCGGCGCGACGGCGGCCCTGATCATCGGTCTGGCGCAGGGGAGGCTCGACCGGGAGAAGATCCTCGCGGCCTGCCTGGCCACGATCCGGAGCACCGTCATGATCTTCGTCCTCATCATCGGGGCGATGATCTTCGGCTACTACATGACCCTCACCCAGATGGCCCAGGACCTCGTCAAGGTCATCGCCGCCTCCAACCTCGACCGCTGGGTGATCATGGGGGGGCTGGTCGTCCTGTACATCGTGCTGGGCTGCATCCTGGACCAGATCGCGATCCTGCTGCTGACCCTGCCCATCACGTTCCCCCTGGTCATGTCGCTGGGGTTCGACCCCATCTGGTTCGGGGTGGTCATCACGGCCCTGGCGGAGATCGGGCTCATCACGCCGCCCGTGGGCCTGAACTGCTTCATCGTCAGCCAGGTCTCCCGGCTCCCCCTGGAGGAGGTGTTCAAGGGCGCCTGCATCCTGCTGATCGGCGAGCTGATCGTGATGGCGCTGCTGATAGGTTTCCCGGAGATTTCCCTGTGGCTGCCGTCCATGATGCAGTGAGGGCGCTTGCAGGGGCCCGTGCGAATATGCGATACACCGGTGCCGGAAAAAAGGAGGTAGAGACATGAAACGCATTTTCATCGTTGTGGCCGCGATCGCGCTGGCCGCCCTCGCGGGCGCGCCCGCCGCGACGGCGCAGGACAAGCCCTTCACCCTGATCTACGAATCGGTCTACCCGAAGGGCCACATGCGCTTTCTCGTGGTGGAGGAGATGCTGGACCGGATCGAGGCCGGCTCGAAGGGCCGCATCAAGTTCGACCGCCACTACGGCGAGCCCGTGAGCCAGAAGGAAGCCCTGAGCGCCCTGACCCGCGGGGCCATCGACGTGCTGGTGGCCTATCCCACCTACTACGACGGCAAGATCGCCATCGGCGACTGGATGCAGCTGCCCGCGAATTTCCGCAGCTGGCAGGACTGCTGGGACCTGACGGTCAACGGCCGCGTGGCCGAGATCATGGACCGGGTCTACACGAAGAACGCCCGCGTCAAGTACCTTGCCGCCACGCCGGTAGCGCCCTACAACTTCCAGGTCGCCAAGAAGGCCAAGAAGATCCGGACGTTCGAGGACTTCAAGGGCATGAAGATCCGCAGCGCCGGCGGCTCGGCCTCGATCGCCATCAAGGCCCTCGGGGCCTCGCCCGTCATGACCATCGGGGGCGAGTACTACCAGGCCATGCAGAAGGGCGTCGTGGACGCCGGCCTCATGACCACCTACTCGCTCAAGCAGTACCGCCTCTGGGAGGTGGCCGACCAGGTCGTGGACCCGCCGCTGGTGGGCTACTCGGTGGCATTCATGTGGATGAGCCTCAAGACCTGGGACAAGCTCCCCAAAGACCTGCAGGATCTGGTCATCAAGACCGCCCGCTCGAAGGATCTCTGGGAGAAGTGGAACCGGATCTACGACAAGGAGCAGGACGGCCCCATCATCGCCGAGGCGAAGAAGATGGGCGTCGAGTTCTTCGTCCTGCCCGAGCGGGAGGCCGAGAAGATGTACAAGGCCACCGACAGCGTCTGGGACTGGTACGTCCAGGAGTGCGAGAAGCAGGGCGCGGGGGCCGAGGCCCGCGAAGTCCGCAAGCTGATCCAGGAACGCTTCCACGCCAAGGGCAAGAAGAAGTAGCGGGCAAGCCCCGGGGGGGGAGCGTCCTTCCCCCCCGGCGGCGGCCGCGCGAGCGGTCGCCGGGGAGAATCGGAGAGGATGACGTCATGAGCGTACAGGCCGGTCAGGGTGAGCAGAACCGGGCGGGGGGCCGCATCGAGTGGGTCTGCCGGCAGACGGGGTGGATCGCGGGAAGCCTGGCCGTGATCATGATGCTCGCGCTGATCCGCGAGGTCGTGGGCCGTTACTTCTTCAACAAGCCCACGGACTGGGCCGTGGACCTGAACTCCTACCTGCTGGTGATCATGGTCTACCTGGGCGCCGCCTACACGACGTCCATCGACGGCCACGTGCGGGCCGATTTCCTCTACGCCCGGATCCAGGGGAGGCCCAAGGCCGCGCTGGACGTCTTCATCGACGCCGCCTCCATCTTCTACGTGTCGATCCTGCTGTGGGAGGGCGGGCTGCTGGCCTGGGAATCGTTTCTCTTCGACGAGGTCTCCACGGGCGGGGTCCGCTGGCCGCTTGCCCCCTTCCAGGCCATGGTGCCGCTGGGGGCGGCGCTGGTTATCTTCCTGCTGCTGGTGCGGATCGCGCGCAATGTCCGGCTGCTGGCCTCCGGGGGCTCACCCGCCCCCGCGGCGAGGGAGGGATGACCATGGAGTGGTGGGCCCTGCTGAGCCTCATCTTCGCCGCGCTGCTGGTCCTCATCATGATCGGCATCCCCGTCGCCTTCGCCCTCGGGATCCTGTCGCTCGCCCTCGTGCTGATCTTCCTGGGCCCCAACCAGCTGATCGTCTTCTCCACGACCGCCTTCGGGCAGATCGACAACTTCGCCCTCGTCGCCATCCCGCTGTTCATCTTCATGGCCGAGGTCATCCTGCACTCCGGGGTGAGCACCGACGCCTTCGACATGCTCTCGAAGTGGACCTCGCGCCTGCCGGGCGGGCTGGCGGTGGCCGCCCAGCTGACCTGCACCCTCTTCGCCTCCGTCTGCGGGGCGAGCACGGCCACGGCGGCCGCCGTGGGCAGCATCGCCGTGCCCGAGATGATGAGCCGGGGCTACGACAAGCGGCTCACCTGCGGCTCCATCGCCGCCGGGGGCGCGCTGGGCGCGCTCATCCCGCCGAGCATCTACATGATCATCTACGGCACCCTTGTCGAGGAGTCCATCGGGCAGCTCTTCATGGGCGGGGTCATCCCGGGGCTCATGCTCAGCGGCATGTTCATCGCCCTTATCGTCATCCGATGCGCCTTCCGGCCGGGGCTGGCGCCCCTGGCGCAGGAGGTGACCTGGGCCGACCGCTGGCGCTCGCTCTACAAGGTGTGGGCCATCCTCTTCCTGGCGGCGGCGATGCTGGCGGCCATCTACTTCGGCATCGCCACGCCCTCGGAGATCGCCGGCGTGGGCTGCTTCCTCGCCCTCGCGATCGGGTTCGCCTACCGCAGGCTCACCTGGACGGCCCTCAAGGGGGCCTTCCTGAGCACCTGCCGCATCACCTGCTTCATCGGGTGGATCCTGGTGGCCGCCACGGTGTTCGGCTACATCCTGTCGTTTTTGCAGCTGCCGCAGCAGCTCTCGGAGTGGCTTGTCGCGCAGTCGGCCTCCCCGTACCTCGTGATCCTCGGCATCAACATCCTGCTCATCTTCCTGGGCTGCATCATGGACCCCGCGGGGATCCTGCTGGTGACGATCCCGATCCTCGTGCCCGTCATCAAGGCCCTGGGATTCGACCCCGTCTGGTTCGGCGTGATGTTCGTGGTGAACATGGAGCTGGCGCAGATCACCCCCCCGCTGGGGCTCAACCTCTTCATCATCAAGAGCATCGCGCCGCCGGAGGTGACCCTGAAGGACATCCTCATCGGCGCCTGGCCCTTCATGGTCCTCGATCTCGTCGGCCTGGCCCTGGTGATTATCTTCCCGCAGATCATCCTGTGGCTCCCCTCGACGATGCTGCGGGGGTAGCGGCAGGACGCGGAGGACGAAACGGCTCTCTTCATTCAGGAACAAGCGGGGCTTGCCTTCCCAAAGACCCTGACCCCGTCTCAGACCCCCGGTGACGGCGCCTCTCTCCTGTGACCGGAACGGGAAAAGGCAAGCCCCGCTCCCCCCATCCCCCGGGCGTCGAGCCCCGAGGCAAGATCGCCCTTGTCACGGCCCGGCGCCGTCTGCTACCCTGTGGGCATGAGAGTTGCGAACATCCTCAAGGGCGCCTTCGTCCTTGTCCTGATCCTGTTTGCGGCGGTTGCCTGGTATCGCTTCGACCTTTCGGCCTTCTTCGAGCCCGCGCGCATCGAGGCCCTCCTCGGGGACATCGGGCCGCTGGCGCCGCTGATCTACATGGCTATCATGGCGGCCACGGCCGTCCTCATCCCGATCCCGGGCCCGCCGCTGTTCGTGATCGCCGGCGCGCTCTTCGGGCCCGTCATGGGAACCTTGTACGCCGTCGCGGGCTCCGTGGCCGGGGCGATCGTCGCCTTCGCCGTCGCGCGCTTCCTGGGCCGGGAGTTCATCGAGTCGCTGGTCGGCCGGCAGGTCGTCATCTGCTGCGAGTGCTCCGAGGGGCTGCTGACGAAGGTCGTCTTCTTCTCGCGCCTCCTGCCGCTCGTCTCCTTCGACGTCGTGAGCTACGGTGCGGGTCTCACCCGGATGCGCCTGCGCAACTTCGCCCTGGCGACGCTGCTGGGGTCGATCCCCATGACCTTCGTCTACCACAGCTTCGGCTCCGTGCTGAGGGTCGGCGCGGCGACGGCCGC
>JALOPC010000312.1 GCA_025454095.1 Syntrophales bacterium
TGCCCCAGATGAAATGATCCACCATGAGATCGCCGAGGACGAGCACCCGCGAGGAGGGGAAATTCCCGATGATCTCCAGCGCACGTTTTCGGCTGACGGACCTCTTTGTCGTTCTATCCACGGTCTCTTCTATCCTCAATACGGCTCCCGGAAACAAAGCCCCGGCATGCCAGTGCGAAGGGAGGAAGTGATGAAGAGCGGAGGCCTACGCCACCTTGCTGCGGAAATACGGCAGCACCCTCTTCAGTCCCTCGTCCAGCGTCACCCGGGGTTGCCATCCCAAAAGTGTCCTCGCCTTCCCGATGTCGGGCTGCCTCACTTTCGGGTCGTCCTCGGGCAGTTCGCGGTACACGATCCCGCTTGTCGACCCCGTCACCGCCAGCACCCGTCGGGCCAGCTCCAGCAGCGTGATCTCGTCGGGGTTGCCCAGGTTGACCGGGGTTGCCTCCTCGGAATTAAGAAGGCGGAAGATCCCGTCGACCAGGTCGTCGACGTAGCAGAAACTTCGGGTTTGCGTGCCGTCGCCGAAGACGGTCAGATCTTCCCCGCGGAGGCTCTGCCCCATGAACGCGGGCAGCGCCCGCCCGTCCTGGAGACGCATGCGGGGGCCATAGGTGTTGAAAATCCGCACGATCCGGACCCGGACGCCGTGAAACCGGTGGTAGGCCATCGTCATGGCCTCGGCGAACCGTTTCGCCTCGTCGTAGACGCCCCTGGGCCCCACGGGGTTGACGTTTCCCCAGTAGTCCTCCCGCTGGGGGTGGATCAGGGGGTCCCCGTAACACTCCGACGTGGAGGCCAGGAGGAACCGCGCCCCCTTGGCCTTTGCCAGCCCGAGAGCCTTGTGTGTGCCCAGGGAACCCACTTTCAGGGTCTGGATGGGCATCTTCAGGTAATCGATCGGGCTTGCGGGCGAGGCAAAGTGCAGGATGTTGTGGAGCGGCCCGTCGACGTGCAGGTAATTCGTCACATCGTACTGGATGAAGCGGAACCGCTTGTGCCCCAGCAGGTGGGAGATGTTTTCCATGTCGCCGGTCAGGAGGTTGTCGATGCAGATGACCTCGTGACCTTTTTCAATCAGGAAATCGCACAGATGGCTTCCGAGAAAGCCCGCCCCTCCGGTGATCAGTGTCCGTTCCATAGAGCTGTGCAGCAACCTTCCGATTGACGTGATGCTTAAAGGAAGGGAATATTATTACCAGATGCCTGTTTTGTCAATGGTTTTCTGCCCTGCACCCTCTTGCGGACGCCGGCCTGCGGCCCAAAAGGGGCTCGCGCCTGCCGCCGCCTGTCCAAATCATTCTTGACACAGGAGCAAAAAAAATATAGTGAAATTCACTTTGTTGCTGCCTGCAAACGAAAAAAACCGATTACCGATCGGCACTTCCGGGGACGGACGATGGAAGACAGTGATCTGTTGAAGGTGAGAAAAGATAAGATCGAGGCGCTTGCCGCTTCGGGCGTCGAGATTTACCCCAACGACGCGACGGTGACCCACTTGTCCAGTCAGCTCCACGAGGCCTACGGGCAGATGGACAACGAGGCGCTCGAGAAGACAGGGGACCGTTTCACGATCGCCGGGAGAATCATGGCGATCCGGAATTTCGGCAAGGGCGCCTTTGTCGCCCTGCAGGACCGCAAGGGGCGGATCCAGGTGTTCGTCCGCAAGGACAAACTCGGGGACGAACTCTTCGCCCTGTTCAAGACCCTCGACGTGGGCGACATCATCCACATCGCCGGCCGGGTCTTCAAGACCCGCACGGGGGAGCTCACGATCGAGGCCGAGGGTCTTCGGCTGCTCACCAAGTGCCTGCGCCCCCTGCCGGAGAAGTGGCACGGGCTGACGGACGTGGAGATCCGCTACCGCCAGCGCTACCTCGACCTCACCGTCAACCCGAAGGTCAAGGAGGTCTTCGAGGCGCGCAGCCGGATCATCCAGTTCATCCGGACGTTCCTGCACGACCGGGACTTCCTCGAGGTGGAGACCCCCATGATGCAGCCCATGGCCGGGGGGGCCATGGCCAAGCCCTTCAAGACGCACCACAACGCCCTGGGGCAGGACCTCTACCTGCGGATCGCGCCGGAGCTCTACCTCAAGCGGCTCGTCGTCGGCGGGATGGAGCGGGTCTTCGAGCTCAACCGCAATTTCCGCAACGAGGGGGTCTCGACGCTGCACAACCCCGAGTTCACCATGATGGAATTCTACATGGCCTACGCCACGTACGAGGACCTCATGACGCTCACCGAGGAGCTGATCACCTCGCTCGTCCGGGAGATCTTCGGGACCCTGAAAATCTCCTACCAGGGAACGGAGCTGGACTTCACGCCCCCCTGGCGAAGGGTGTCCGTCAAGGAGGCTCTCCTCCAGTACGCGGGGCTCGACCCCGCCGCCCTGGAAGACCGGACGGCGGCCCTCCGGGAGGCCGAGAAGCGCGGGGTTCACATGGAGGACAAGGAGCCCCTGGGGAAGATCCTCATGGGGATCTTCGACGAGGTCGTGGAGGGAAAGCTCATCCAGCCCACCTTCGTCACCCACTATCCCCTCGAGGTATCCCCGCTTTCGAGGAAGAACAGCAAGGATCCCGAGATCGTGGACCGCTTTGAGCTCTACATCCACGGCCGCGAGATCGCCAACGCCTTCTCCGAGCTCAACGACCCGGCGGACCAGAAGAACCGCTTTCTCATGCAGCTCGAGCAGCGGGAGGCGGGCGACGAGGAGGCCCACGGGATGGACGAGGACTACATCACGGCCCTCGAGTACGGAATGCCCCCCACGGCGGGCGAGGGGATCGGCATCGACCGCCTGGTCATGCTGCTCACCGACTCGCCGTCGATCCGCGACGTGATCCTCTTCCCCCA
>JALOPC010000313.1 GCA_025454095.1 Syntrophales bacterium
TGGTCCGACGAGGCCTTCGAGCGGGCGCGGGCGGAAGACAAGCCGGTCTTTCTCTCCGTCGGGTACTCCACGTGCCACTGGTGCCACGTGATGGCCCACGAGTCCTTCGAGGACGCCGGGGTGGCGCGGCTGATGAACGAGACCTTCGTCTGCATCAAGGTCGACCGCGAGGAGCGGCCCGACGTGGACGGCATCTACATGACCGTCTGCCAGATCATGACGGGCGGCGGCGGCTGGCCCCTGACCATCCTCATGACCCCCGAGCGCAAGCCCTTTTTTGCCGGCACCTACATCCCGAAGGAGAACCGGCACGGGCGCATCGGCATGATCGAGCTCATCCAGGGCGTCCGGCGCGTCTGGGAGACCCGCCGGGGCGACGTGCTCTCTTCGGCCGAGCAGGTCACCCTGGCCCTGCGGAACGCCTCCGCCGAGTCTGCGGCGGGGGAGGCCCCGGGGACGGAGGCCTGCCGCGCGGCCTTCGAAGCGCTTGCCGGGCAGTTCGACGGGGTCAACGGGGGGTTCGGCGGGGCCCCCAAATTCCCCTCGCCCCATCACTTCCTCTTCCTCCTGCGCTACGGGAAACGCACCGGCGAGCCGCGGGCCCTCGAGATGGTCGAGAAAAGCCTCTCGGCCATGCGCCGGGGCGGCGTCTACGACCAGATCGGCTTCGGCTTTCACCGCTACTCCACCGATGCGCGGTGGCTCCTGCCGCACTTCGAGAAAATGCTCTACGACCAGGCCATGCTTTCCCTGGCGTACCTCGAGACCTTCCAGGCGACGGGAAAGGACCGGTACGCCGAGACGGTCGAGGAGATCGTCACCTACGTGCTACGGGATCTGACGGCCCCGGGCGGCGGCTTCTTCTGCGCCGAGGATGCCGACAGCGAAGGCGAGGAAGGCAAATTCTACCTGTGGAGCGAACCGGAGATCCGGGAGGCCCTCGACCCGGACGAGGCGGCCCTGGTCATCCGGGCCTGCGGCGTCGAGAAGGGGGGAAACTTTCTCGACGAGGCCGCGCGGGTGCGGACGGGCCGCAACGTGCTCTACCTGGCCAAAGCGATCGGGGAAGGGGCCGGGGGGCGGCGTGATCGGTCTTCCGGAGAAGCCTTCTCGACGTGGGAAGGCGCCCGGGAGAAGCTCTTCCGGCTGCGGGAGCGCCGCGTGCGGCCCGGCAGGGACGACAAGGTCCTCACGGACTGGAACGGCCTCATGATCGCGGCCCTGGCGAAGGGGGCGGCGGTGCTCGGCAGGCAGGACTGGGCCGGGGCGGCGGCACAGGCCGCCCGTTTTGTCCTCGGCCGCCTCCGGGACGGCCGGGGAAGGCTCCTGCACCGCTACCGGGACGGGGAAGCCGCCATCGGCGGGATGCTCGACGATTACGCCTTCTTCACCTGGGGGCTCCTGGAGCTCTACGAGGCCACCTTCGAGACCGGGTTCCTAAAGACGGCCCTTGAACTTGCCGATAATACGATAGATCATTTCCGCGATGACAGGGACGGGGGCTTCTTCGTCACCGCCGACGACGGCGAGGAGATCCTCTTGAGGCAGAAGGACAGCTACGACGGGGCGATCCCCTCGGGCAACTCGGTGATGATGCTCAACCTCCTTCGCCTGTCGCGGATCACGGGCAGGCAGGACCTGGAACAGAAGGCGGTGGGCGTCGCCCGGGCCTTCGCCCGCAACATCGGGCAGATCCCCTCGGCGTATTCCCAGCTCATGGTCGCCCTCGAGTTCCTGGCGGGCCCGTCGTTTGAAATCGTCGTTTCCGGCAAGCCCGGGATGCGGGACACGCAGGAGATGCTGGATGCGGTGAGGCGATTGTTCCTGCCCAACCGCGTCCTGCTGTTCAGTCCGCAGGGGGCCGGATCGGGCGCACTGGCGGCAATCGCCCCGTACACGAAGGACATGAAGGCCGACGGGGGCAGGGCGACGGCCTACGTGTGCCGGAATTACGCCTGTTCCAAGCCGGTCCAGACCGTGGACGAGATGATGGGGCTCCTCGGGGTCCCCGTGAAATCGTGAATGAACGCAACTGAAAGGAGTGTTTCCATGAAGAAGACGGCCTCTGCGCGCATCCTGGTCATCCTGGTTTCCGCCCTGTTTGTCCTGGGCCAGCCGATCCTGGCGCTGGCACACCCCCCGCAGAACGTCGAGGTGGGCTACGACCAGAAGGCACAGACCCTCACCGTGAAGATCACCCACAACTCCAACAACCCCGACAGGCACTATGTCAAGGAGGTGGAGGTGAAGAAGAACGGGCAGGTCGTCCAGCGCGGCGTCTACACCAAGCAGGCCGGCGACATCTTTGCCTACAGCTTCAAGGTGGCCGCTACGGGCGCCGACACGTTCGAGATCGCGGTCCTCTGCAACATCCACGGCTCCCGGACGGTGAAGTTCTCCCCGGGCGTGTAGAACGGCAAGCCGGGGCCGCCCGGCCGGCTTTTCCGGGGTCAACGACGGGGGTTGCGGGGCGCATCACGGAGGGGAAAACGTGCTCCTTACTCTCCATGCCGGTTTCATGATCGCAGGCCTTGTCCTCATGGTGGCGGGCGTCGCCGTCGCCCGCCTCATGAGGAAGAAGTCCTGGTGGCTGCGCGGCCACCGGGCACTGGGCGCCTGCGGCGCCCTTTCGGTCCTCTGCGGCTTCGCGGCGGCTCTCACCCTGGTGGCCGGGTTCGGCGGACCCCACTTCCAGGTGCCGCACACGTGGGTGGGGGCGGCCGTCGTGCTCGGCGCGGTCGCGACACCCGTTCTGGGGCAGCTCCAGTTCGCCGTGAAGGGACGTCGTGCGGAAATCCGGAAGGCCCACCGCATGGCCGGTGCCGTGACCCTCATCCTGCTCTTCCTCAACA
>JALOPC010000045.1 GCA_025454095.1 Syntrophales bacterium
GGCGGAGAATACTCGGGGATGTACTGCTTCACCACGTAGGTCGACTTCCCGCCCCCGCAGCCCATCAACAGGATGAATGCCGATAACAGGTAAAGGATCCGTTTCATATCACCTCTGTCTGTCCGAGCGTCTTAACTTCCCAGCTTCCTGGCTTCCGTCTTTTACTGGTCCCGTCTGCCCGCCGGGGGGCTTCCGCTGAAAAGCAGGTCCGAGGGGTTCGACTCCAGCCTCTCGAGCAGCCTCTCGAGAGTTTCCGAGGCGCGCCGCAGGTTGTCGCTCATGACCTGGACATCCCGGGCCGTCGTCCGCGACGTCCTCGAGAGATGATCCACGGCCCGGTTCGCCTTCTCCGCCGTTTCGGCCAGCCGCAGGGCCCTGATCTCGTCGCGGGTCGTTGCGATCAGCGAGCGGGCCTCGGCAAGAGCCGACCGTGCCTCGTCGGCAATCCCTTCGAGCCTGCCCTCCGCCGTGATCTTTTCGACGCGGGCCGCGGTCCGGTCGAGGTTGGCCGAGATCGACTCCAGGTTTGCCAGGACCTTCTGCGTCCGGGGACCCGAAAGGAGATCCTCCGCCGCCCTGGCCGAACGGGTGATGCTCTTCGAGATCCCCTCGAGATCGGCCTGCTTGATCTTTTCGATGATCTCGTCGATGCCCGAGAAAATCTGGCGGATCTGGGACGGCCTCGACGGGATGATGGGGAATTCGGAGGCGAAGTCCAGCCGGGGCGACAGATCGGGCTCCTCGGGGTCGCGCCGGTCGAGCTCGACGAAGACGATGCCCGTGATCCCCGCGACTTTCAGCGAGGCCACCGTGTGCTTTTCCACGTCCTCGCGCAGCCGGATCTTCATGACGATCTCGATGAGGCGATTGTCGGGCGCCACCCGGATCTCCTCCACGCGCCCCACGTCCACACCCCGGTATTTGACGGCGGAGTCCCGCTGGAGGCCCTGCACGGATTCGTCGAAGTAGGTGGCGAAGCGGACCCCCTTCTCGAAGTACTTCGAGGCGCCGACCCAGATGATGGCGGCCACCCCGAGGAGGGCGCCCGCGGTCACGAAAATACCGAGGGCCCTGCTGGAAACCTTTCTGGCCATCGCAATCGTTCTCCCTCTAGTCCGCCTGACGGTTGAAGAAATGGTTGACCCGGGGGTCCGAGGACGTTTCCCGGAGCTCCTGCGGCGTTCCCCGGGCGATGATGCCCTTGACGTCCTTGTGCAGCATGATGACCCTCTGCCCGAGGCTGAAGATGGAGGCCAGCTCCTGCGTGACGAAGACCATCGTCGTCCCGATCCCCTCGTTGAGGCTGCGGATCAGGATGTCGAGCTCGGCGGCCGTGACGGGGTCGAGTCCCGCCCAGGGCTCGTCGTAGAACAGGAACGTGGGGTCCAGCGCCATGGCCCGCGCGAGCCCCGCCCTCTTTCGCATCCCCCCGGAAAGCTCGGAGGGCATGTGGTTGTCGTAACCCGCCAGGTTGACGAGGCCGAGCTTCATCCGGACGATCTCGCGGATCAGCTCCGGCGGAAGGTCGGTGTACTCCGCGAGCGGCAGGGACACGTTCTCGGCCAGCGACATGGACCCGAAGAGGGCATCGGCCTGGAAGAGCACGCCGATCCGGCTCCGGACCCGGTGCAGCGTCTCCTCGTCGGCCCGGGTGATGTCGACGCCGTCGATGACGACCCGGCCCGCGTGGGGCTTGATGAGCCCGATCATGTGCTTCAGGAGCGTCGACTTCCCGCACCCGCTGCCCCCGAGGATCATGAAGCGCTCGCCCCGGTAGACCTCGAAGCTCACGTCCTGCAGGATCGTCACCTCGCCGTACCGCGCGGTGAGACCCTCGACGATGATGACCGGTTCCGTGTTCGAGGAAGCCATCCTTCCGTTCACCTCCGTCAGTGCCGGACGTAGTGGAGCATGATGGCGAAGGCCGAGTCGGCCACGATGATCAGAAAGATCGCCGAGACCACGGCCGACGTCGTCGACATCCCCACCCCCTCGGCGCCGCCCCGCACCTGGAACCCCCGCTGGCATCCGATCCCGGAGATCAGCATGGCAAAGACGACGGCCTTGACCAGGCTCGTCGCGAAATCGAAGACCCGGATGCTGGACTTCGTCTGCTGGATGTAGGTGAAGGCGGTGAGATCCAGGCCCGTGATCCCCACGATGAGACCGCCGAGGATGGCGAAAAAGTCGGCGTAGACGGTCAGGATGGGGACTACGACCATGGCCGCGAGCACCTTCGGGACCGCCAGGAACCGGATCGGGTCGAACCCCATGGTCACCAGCGCGTTCACCTCGTCGTTGACGACCATGGTGCCGATCTCGGCGGCGAAGGCCGAGCCCGACCGGCCCGCCACGAGGATGGCCGTCATGATGGGGCCCAGTTCGCGCACCATGGCGATGGTCACGAGGTTGGCCACGTAGAGGTTGGCCCCGAACTGCTTGAGCTGCAGCGAGGACATGAACGCCATGATGAGGCCCAGCAGCAGGCTGATGAGCGCCACGATGGGAAGCCCGTCTGCGCCGGCCCGCTTCATATAGAACTTGACCTCCTCCCAGCGGATGCTGCGAGGGTGGACCAGGCAGTACGCAAGGGCCGCGACGAGTTCCCCGACAAAGGTCATGATCTCGAGAACGTCGCGGTACTGGCGGCGAGCCACCTCGCCCAGCCTCACCACGATGGCCGGCCTTTCCGATTCAGGCCTCAGCGGCGGCCGCTGCAGGGCCTCCCGGTCGATGAGGCACAGCAGGCCGTGGTCCTTTTCCGAGACGCCGAGAAGCTCGAAGGGGATCCCGAGGGACCGGGAGAGGTTCTCCATCTCGATCAGGGCCATCGCCCCGGCGCTGTCGAGGTACTCCACGCCGGCCACGTCGACGGCGATCTCCCGGGGCTTCATTTTCACCGGGACAGCCTGCAGGTCCGCCATGAGGGCCTTGAGATCCTCGAGGGCCAGGCGGCCTTCGAGCCGGACCGCGGCCTGCGCTCCCGGGGCCCCCTCGACATGGAGCCTGTATCCCCTGTGATTCATCTCCGGCATCGATTTCCGCCCTGGGGGGGCCTCAGCGGCCCAGATCCACGTTCTGGAACTCCTCCTCGGTGAGACCGTGACGGCTCCTGAGGTCCGACTGGTCGAATGCCAGCACGAGGAGCCCGACCACCTCTCCCCGGCGTTCGAGGGGGATCGCTACGACGTACAGCGCCGACCGGTCCTGCAGATACAGCTTCGTCTTGACGATCTTGCGCTCCCTCATGGCCGTCGTGACGACCTCGTATCGCGAATAGTCGAGGCGGCGGATCGCCGCCCCGGGTGTTGCGGAGGCGAGGGTGATGCCGTGTTGATCCAGGACGGTAATCCCGCAGGCGAACGGGCGGCCGCTCTCCACGGCCAGCGAACAGGTCTGTTCCAGGATGCGCCCGGCTGCCCGGGGCTCTCGGTTGGCGGCGGCATCGGTCAGGGAAGCCGAGAGAGACTCCCTTGCCGCCAGGACTTCCTGCCGAAAGGCTTCGGAGGCCTTCGAGGGACCCGGCGCCGATGGGGTGCACGCCGCCGCGAGCGCCGCGACGAGCATCAACACCGTTGTGCCGAACCCCTTTTTGTGCCTTCGCGCTGCCGGGCAGACCGCCATTCCAAGCCCCCTGGTCGGCGTAGAACTCGCAGGGCCGATCGCGTAATTTTGCAGAGTATAACAAAAAGATGGCCTGAATTCACGGATTCTTGATGGGAGAGGACCCACGGCCGCCCGGAAACAGGCAGGGGGCCGGCGCCCTTTCGGTCTCCGGCCCCCCGGCAGCGTGGATATCGGTCTTTGGCGGGTCAGCGCAGCTTGATCTGGAGCGACCCCCTGTCCCGGGTGCGCCCGTCCACGATCGAAGCCAGGATCTGATCGCCCGGCTTCACCAGGGCCAGGACCCCCGAGAGGTCCTGTGCGCTCGACAGGGGAATCTCGTTGACCTCCAGGATCACATCCCCGGGCTCCAGCCCCGCTTTTGCACCCGGGCTTCCCGCCTCGACGCGGCTGATGATCACGCCCTGGCCCGGCCGCAGCTTCAGCCGGGACGCTTCCTTGGATGTGGCGGGCCGCACGGTGATGCCCAGGCGCTCCTGGATCGGGAGCGCCGAGGCCTGGGCGCGGCTCTCCATGGACTCGATCCGCACGGGAAGCTCCCGCTTCTTTCCCTCGCGCAGCACCGTCACCTTCACCTCCCTGCCGATGGGCGAAGAGGCGGCCTCGTTTCGAAGCTGCGAGGCGTCGCGGATTTCCTTCCCGTTGTAGGCGACGACGACGTCACCCTGTTTCAGACCAGCTTTCTCCGCCGGGCTCGCCTTGTGAACCTCCGAGACGAGGGCCCCCCGGGTTCCCTCGATGCCCATGGTCCTGGAGAGCTCGTGGGTGAGATCCTGCACGGACACGCCGAGCCAACCCCGCTCGACCTTCCCCCTGGCAATGAGCTCGCGGGAGATGTAGGCGGCCATGTTGCTCGGGATCGCAAAGCCGATCCCCTCGAAGCCGCCCGAGGTGGAGGCGATGGCGGCATTGACCCCCACGACTTCCCCCCGCAGGTTCAGCAGGGGCCCGCCGCTGTTTCCGGGGTTGATGGCCGCGTCGGTCTGCAGGAAGTCCTGGTAGCCGGAGGGGTCCGTGATCCCCCGGCGGTGCTTGGCGCTGATGATTCCGGTCGTCACGGTCTGGTCGAGCCCGCGCGGGTGGCCGATGGCGATGACCCACTCGCCCACCTCGACGGCGTCCGAGTCGCCGAACCTCACATGGGGGAGGGCCTTCTTCGCGTCGATCTTGACGACGGCCAGGTCGGTTTTGGGGTCCGTCCCCACGACGCGGGCCTCGAAGCGGGTCCCGTCGGCGAGCAGCACCTGGACCTTCGATGCCCCGCCCACGACGTGATTGTTGGTCAGGATGTGGCCCTGGGCATCGGTGATCATCCCCGTGCCGAGCCCCCTCATCTCCCGCTTGAACTTGCGGGGTGTCCGTTGCGGGTCCTGGAAGAAGCGAAAGAACGGGTCCCCCTCGAAGGGCATGGTCGGTCGCCGGGCTTCCTGGCTCCGGGTCACCTCGATGTGGACCACGGCAGGGATGCTGTCCTTGGCCACCCGGACGATAGCGGTGCTCAGATCCGGGGAGCCGGCCTTCTGGGCGGCAGCGCTCCCCGGAAACGGAAATACAAGAAGGATCAGCCCCAGGAGGGCTGCAATCCCCCGCAGGGGCAATTTTGCGGATCTCGGGTTATTCATGATGGGTCTCCCTGATGGTTTCTTTGTCGCAGTCGCGGATGCCGCAGCCGGCACCCCGCTGCGGACGGTTCACGTTACCCGAAATGACGTGGCGTTGGCAAGGGCTGAAACGGCAAGGTCCCGGCACCGGAGAGAGGCCGCCGGAGCGCCTCGACGGTCCCCGGCGGGGCGGGCCGGTCAGGAGAAATCAAGTTTTTTCTGCACCGGGGGGGCGAAAATGCCCCATTTTTCTTCTATGTGCCCGATATCATTTGGATATCAAATAAAACGGCCATTTTTTTCTTGCAATCGCGCTTCATGATTTGTAACATTTGCAAAAATAACGTTGCAGCGGGTGCATGAAGCAAAGCCTTCTTTAACCCAACCTGACCTTCCGGTCTCCTCCTCCCGCTGGATATCCCCCAACGAAAACTCCTGAGAAAAAGCCTCTCGACAGGACCAGCCGGGTGGGGGCAGGACAGGAGAAAGAAGGGTAAAAGACATGAAAGCCTTGAAATACCTGGCTCTCCTCGGAATGATCGTCGGCGTCGTTTCGCTGACGAGCCTGAATTTTTCCGACGAGGTCGCCTTCAGCAGCCTTGGTTTTGAAGTGAACTGGGAAGAGGAGCGCGCGGTGGAACTTATCGTGGCGCACCTGGCAGACAAGAACGCCCTCATTCCCGACGAGCAGCTCCGGGATGTGGCGAGGACCATGTACGATGCCTCGCGGCGCTACGAGGTCGATTATCGGCTGGTTCTGGCCGTCATGGACGCCGAGAGCAACTTCCGCCACGACGTGGTCTCCGATGCGGGTGCCATCGGGATCATGCAGGTCAAGCCCGTGGTGGCCCGCGAGTTCTCCGATGAGGTGGGGATCCCGTACAAGCGGGACGTCCTTCACTGCCCCCATGCGAACGTCCGCTTCGGCGTCTATTACCTCTCGTGGCTGAGCCGGTATTACGACAACGAGTACGCCGTTCTCTATGCGTACAACGTCGGCTTTACCCGGGCCCGCCAGAACATGCAGCGAAACAGCGAACCCAAGACCTGGTACACGAGAAAAGTCATGGAGGAGTACGAACGCAACCGCTCCCGGCTTCCCGGGGTGTAAGAAGAGCAGCACAGGCCTGGCATCGGGCGACAAGGGAAAGCCCCCGCTTCCATGAGGGAAGAACGGGGGCTTTTTTCGTACGGCATGAACCCCGGGTGCCTGTGTCCCGGGCCTCGAAGCCTCCGGCCGTCACGGCCGCAGGGACTTCATCCAGGCCGAGAAATTGAAGCCGTCCCAACGCTCCCGCATGCCGTCCCGCAGCGGCAGCATGATGTTGATGTAATCGTCCGTCCAGGGGGTCGCGGCCCTCAGGCCGTCGCCGGGCCCGAGGGGAATCCATCCCTTCTTGACCAGCGCCTCCAGCCGCTCGGGGTTCCTGGCGAGAACCACGCACCACGTGGCGCTCTGGTTCGCTTTCAACTCGGTCTTCGGCGTCGGCACGTTGATGGCGCCGGCGAGGCCGAGCTGGGCGGCAACGGCCTTGATGACGGGGCGAAGCTCGTAGTAGCGGTTCGAGACGTGGAAGAGGATCACGCCGTCGCCGTTGAGCCGCTCCAGGTAGATCTGGATCGCTTCCCGCGTCAGCAGGTGAGTCGGGATGCCGTCGCCCGTGAAAGCATCCATGTGGATGATGTCGTACGGGGGCTCCTGCCGGTCACTGTCCTGCATCGCGAGTCTTCCGTCCCCCACGACGACCCGCACATCCCCCTTGCACTCGTTGAGGAACGAGAACCAGTGGCGGGCGATCCCCTCGTTGTCGGGGTCGATCTCGTAGTAGACCATGGTTTCGCCGGGCTTCACGTAGGCGGCCGCGGCCCCGGCCCCCAGCCCCAGCACGGCCATCCGCCGGACGGGCGGCGTCGTCTCGTAGACATCCGCGATCCCGCCGCCGATGAAATAATACATGATGGGGGTCATGCGCTCCTCGGGGTCCAGCAGCTGCGCGCCGTGGATGGTCCTCCCGTGGAGGAGCTGCCTCACGTCCTTCGGGATGCTCGCCACATCCCAGATCGTGTAGGTGCCGTAAAAATTGCGGTGGCGAAAGCGCACGGGCTCCTGCAGGGTCTGCCATCCCTCCTTCACGATGAGGAAGACGAGGAAGGCCACGACGACGGAGCGGCCGACGACGGCGACATAGGAGATGCTGGTCTTCAGCCGGGTCAGGGGCGTCTCCCGGCACCACCAGAACGTGGGGGCCAGCAGCAGCATGATCATCGGGTATTCATAGAGCGCCGAGAACAGGAAGGGCGCCCCGAGGCTGATGAGGGCTCCCCCGAGCCAGCCGCCCAGGGCCGCCGCCAGGTAGAAGTTCGTCAGGTGCGAAGCCGGCGGCCTCAGCTCGTAGAGCGTTCCGTGGGAGATCAGGCAGACCAGGAAGAAAACGGCGAGGTGCCCGATGATGGCCAGCCAGTGCACCGGCCCCAGGAGGAACATGAGAAGGCCCGCCAGCAGGATCTCGGGCCAGGCATTGCGGAGGAAGCGGGGCACGCCCCCGCCGGTCCGGAAGGTCACGATAAAGCTTCCCAGGTACAGGGCGAGCGGCAGGATCCAGGTCAGCGGGAAGGAGCCCACCTCGAGGGCGATATAGTTTGTCACGGCCAGCAGGAATGCCGAGGGCAGGCTGGAAAGCAGGAGCCATTTCCCGTACGTCGCGGCTCCGATCGTGTAGGGCGCCGCCACGGCAGCTTGTTGCCCCGGGGCCTCGGCGTCGGTGCCTGCGCCGGGGCGCAGAAGAACCCAGGACGCCGCCACCAGCGCGGCGTAGAGGACGTAGGTCAGGCTCCAGGCGACGCTCTGGAGCTTCACGCCCATGAGGGGCTCGGCGACGAAGGTGTACCCCAGAAGCGCGAGAAGCGACCCCGCGTTGGATGCGGCGTAGAGGGGGTAGGGTTCCTGGTGCCTGCCCAGTCGCGAGTCGCTCAGCCATGCCTGGGCCACGACGGCCGTCGTGGAGAGCACGGCAAAGGGGATCGCCACGTACACGGACAGCACGTAGATCAGATGCGGCAGCGGGGCATGCGGATCGGGCTGGGCATGAACCTGGAGCGGCAGGTTCACGAGGGGCAGGGCGAGGATCGCCAGGTGCCAGACGCCCAGCTTTCGGGCGAACAGATGCGCGTAGAGGTAGCCGACGAACAGGACGGCCTGGAAGAACATCAGGCAGGTGAGCCAGACGTGGGCCGCCCCGCCGAAATAGGGAGTCAACAGGCGCCCGGCGAGCGGTTCGAGTCCGAAGAGCAGAATGGCCCCGCAGAAGACCATGCCCGTCAGGACGGCCATGACCAGCCGGTCGTTTCCCGCATCCGCCTTTTTCATTCTTCCAAACCTCCGAAAGCGGTATTCCATACCGCTAATCGGACCATTCGGCAAGCGGTTTTTTGAGGAATTGCGAGCAACCGA
>JALOPC010000046.1 GCA_025454095.1 Syntrophales bacterium
CCTCAAGGCCCTGAAGAAATAACGGCCCACAACCCGATTCGTGCAGGCGACAGAGGCGCAGCGAAACCCGCTGCGCCTTTTTTCTCCCGGCTGCCCTTGCCACATCCCGTTGTTTGTGGCATGAACGGGGTCGGACAGTGGGAAAACGGCTCGTCGGGACCCACGATCCCGCCGTTGCATCACGCCAATATTCCAGTTCCACGAAACGAAGGGGGAGGGATCATGAAGACAGCAGACCTGTTCAGACTCGACGGCAAGGTGGCCCTGGTCACGGGCGGGGGCCGGGGGATCGGCAAGTTCATCGCCACGGGGCTGGCCGAGGCGGGGGCGAACCTCGTCATCGCCTCGCGCAAGATGAAAAACCTGGAAGCCGCGGCCGCCGAGATCCGGCAGGCCTGCGCCGTGGAAGTCCTGCCCGTGGCCTGCGACGTGGCGAAGGAAGAGGACCTCGACGCCCTCGTGAAGGCGGCCCTCGGCGCATTCGGCCGCATCGACATCCTGGTGAACAATGCGGGGGCCACATGGGGCGCCCCGACGCTGAAGTTCCCCCTGGAGCGCTGGGACCAGATGTTCAGCATCAACGTCCGCGGGGTCTGGATCCTGACCCAGAAGGTGGCCGGGGTCATGAAAGCGCAGGGCGGCGGCACCATCATCAACATCTCCTCGATCATGGGCTTCCGGGGCTCCGACGAGTACCTGCACCCGGCCGTCCCCTACAACTCGACGAAGGCGGCGATCAACGCCCTCACGATGAACCTCGCCGTGAAGCTCGCCCCTTTCAAGATCCGGGTGAACGCCATTGCGCCGGGGTTTTTCCGCACGGACATGATGGCCTACATCGAGACGCCCGAGTTCAAGGAATCCCGTGACAAGGCCATGGAACTGGTCCCCATGAGGCGATTCGGGGATGTGGACGACATGAAGGGCGTTGTCGTCTTCCTGGCCTCGAATGCCTCGGCCTACATGACGGGGCACGTACTCGTCAACGACGGGGGCTTTCTGGCGAAATGACACATCGGGGGACCGGGTCACCGGAACAAGACCCGACGTCTCGGACTGGATGCAGTGCCGCGAAGCCGGCGGCGAGCGTCACCTGCGGAAAGGGGGATCGGTGACATGGCCCGATCCCCCATCCAAAGGAGGTAGTGATATGACACAAAATCCGCACCCGGGGTGAATAAACTGCCCCAGCTTCACCCCTGCAGGTTTTCAGACATAAGCATCCAAAATGGATCATGAAGAGGACTTCAAAAAAGCGCAATATAGATAAAATATAGATAAATTATTAGTTATTGACCTACATTTACTTCTTGACAACTCCACCCGGTCGTTTTATTTTCCCATCCACCTGTTTTTCCATTCTTTTTTCAATCATGGAAACGTGAAATCCACCACTGCGGGAAGGGGTTCGTCGGATGGCAATCGACGCGGAAGATAAGAAACGACAGACCGATAATGCGGCGGCGGTAAAGAACCTGATTTCCGAGCTGCAGGCAGACACTGCCTGGTTTCGTGCCATGGTGGACACGTCGCCCATGGGCATCTCCATCGCCCGGGAAGGGATCACCATTTACGCCAACCATGCCTGCGTGAAGATGTTCGGATACGACGACGCGCAGGAATTCCTCGGCACGTCGCGCCTCAACCGGGTCGCCCCCGACTACCGCTGGCAGATGAACCTGTACATCAACAAGCGCAAGAAGGGCGAGGCCATTCCCAGCCAGTACGAATTCATGGGACTGCGAAAAGACGGCACGGCCTTCCCCGTGTTCACGGAGGTGGCGGGAATCCGCTTCGGCGACGAAACACTCTCGGTTGCCTTCTTCACCGACTTCTCGGAGCGCAAGCGGATCGAGTCGGCGCTGCAGGCCAGCGAAAAGCGTTACCGCACGCTGGTGGAAACAGCCGACGATTTCATCACGGAGGTGACGCCGAAGGGGGCCATCCTCTACGCAAGCCCCCGCATCCACGCCATTACAGGTTACAAGCCTGCGGAGGTGATCGGGAAGACGCCCTTCGACTTCATGGAAACGAAACAGGCATCGCGCATGAGGCGCGTCTTCGAAGAGAAGTCGGGGAGAAGGGAGCCGATCCGGGGCTTCCGGAATGTCGTCATCCGCCCGGACGGCTCGTCCGTGACCCTGGAGACAAACGCCTCCCCCCTCTTCGACCCCGACGGGAAGCTCACCGGCTACTGCGCGGCCAGCCGCGACATCACGCACCTGAAGCGGACCGAGGAGGCGCTGCGCGCCGGGGAACAGCAGTACCGGAACCTCATCGAGTCGATCGACGAGTACATCGCCGAGACCGACGCGTCGGGCCGCTGCACGTACGCAAGCCCGAAGGTCTTCGACTTCACCGGGCATGGGCCCCACGAGGTCATCGGGAAGAGGCCCTTCGACTTCATGGAGCCGGCTGAAGCGAAGAGAGTGGAAAAAATTTTTCGGGAGAAGGCCTCCGGGGGCGAATCCTTCGATTACCTGGAGCACACCCTGATTCACAAAAACGGGGCGGCCGTCATCGTGGAAACCTCCGGAACGCCTTTTTTCGGGGAGGACGGGGGCCTTCGGGGCTACCGGACGATCTCCCGCAACATCACGCGCCGCAAGCAGGCCATGGAGGCGCTGGCCCTGGCCCAATCGAAATACAGGGACATCTTCGAAAACGCCGTCGAGGGGATCTACCGAAGCGTCCCCGAGGGGCGGTATGTGGACGTCAACCCCGCCTTCGCCCGGATCTTCGGCTACGCTTCGCCGGAGGAGCTCAAGACGGACGTCAACGACATCGGCCGGCAGCTCTACACCGACCCGGCGGTGCGCAGGGAATGCGTCGGCGCCGTCGAGAAGCAGGGGCACGGAAGCTTCGAGATCGCGATCCGCCGCAGGGACGGCAGCACGGGGTGGGTCTTCAACAACGTCCGCGCCGTCCGCGACGCGCAGGGCCGCACCCTGTACTACGAGGGGTTCGTCGAGGACATCACCGAGCGCAAGCGGATGGAGGAGGAGCTCCGGAAGGCCTACGGCGAACTGGAAGAGCGGGTCCGGGAACGGACGGCGGAGCTTGCACGGGTCAACGAGGTCCTGCGCCTCGACATCGAAAAGAGAACGCGCGCCGAGGAAACCATCCGGCTGCGCGAGAGCGAGCTGGAGATCCGGTCCCGGAAGCTCGAAGATCTCAACACCACCCTGCGCACCCTGCTGGAGCAGAGGGACCAGGATCGGATCCTGCTCGAGGAGCGGGTCATCGCAAACATCAACAAGCTCGTCATGCCCGCCCTGGAGAAACTCAAGGCAACCCCGCTCAACCGCCATGCGACCGCCATGCTCGGGGTCCTCGAGGCCAATCTCAGGGAGATCGTGTCCCCCTTCTCGCAGCAGCTCTCGGCGCAGTCGGCGAGCCTCACCCAGACGGAGGTCCAGATCGCCAACTGCATCATGCAGGGCATGCGCTCCAAGGAAATCGCCGGCCTGATGAAGCTCTCGAAGGGCACGATCGACTTCTACCGGAACAATATCCGGAAGAAACTCGGCATCCGCAACCAGAAGGCCAACCTGCAGTCCTACCTGCTGGCCCACTTCAAGATGTAGGCAGGCTGGGCAAGGGTTCAGGGAGAGGCAAGAAAGGGGACTGGACACTGCGGGTCACTTCTTTTTGCCTACCGCCGCCGCCTCTTCCGGCGTCCTGCGGCGGACATCCCTGCGCCAGGGGTTCTCGAAGGAGACGCAGCCCTCGCCAGACCGGAGCTCCCGCTTCACGAAGTCGGCGATGTCGCTCGACGGCATCATGAGGCGGCAGACATAGCGCCGGCCCGTCCACTCGAGCTCCGGGCACAGTCCGCTCTGCGCCCCGGGGTGCCGGGCCACCCCGAAGGTGCACCGCTGGTTCACGCAGCAGAAGCCGCACCCGACGCAGTGCCACACCGTTCGTTCCTCGATCAGCACGGGCTGTCCGCCTCCGGTTTCGGCCTCTCGAGGCGCAGGATGCGATTGATGCAGGTCGGGATCTCGTCCTCGTAGTGGCTCACGTAGAGGATCCGCGTGCCCGTCGCGCCGCCGATTCGGTCGATGAGTTTCAGCATTTTCCTGCGGTTGCCCGCATCGAGGCCCTGGCAGGGTTCGTCGAGGATGAGAAGCTGTGGCGATTTCACCATCGCCCGGGCGATGAGCACCATCCGCCTCTCCCCATAGGAGAGGCCGTCGAAGGCCCTCTCCGCCAGGGGCAGGATGCCCAGGAGATCCATCCATTCCTCCACCTGGCTGCGCGCCCCGGGGTCGAGGCGGCGAAAGAGGCCGACGGAGTCGTAGAGCCCCGAAGCCACAACGTCCCGGGCCTGGATCCCCCTGCGATAGCGCACCTGCAGCTCCGAGGACACAACCCCGATCCTCTGCCGGATCTCCCACACCGTCTCGCCGGAGCCCTTGAGCATGCCGAAGAGCCGGATTTCGTTGGCGTAGCCCTGGAGGTTGTCGCCGGTGATCAGGTTGAGCAGCGTGGTCTTGCCCGCACCGTTGGGCCCCAGCACCGCCCAGTTTTCGCCGCGCCGGACCGTCCAGTCCAGGCCGTCGAGCAGGACCACATCCCCGAACGTCACGCGGACCCCCTTCATCTCCAGGAGAATTTCGGGCGCCGCGTCCTGCTGCGCTGCCCTGCGGGGCGGCACGGGCGACGGCTCCCCGTCGTCGGTGCCCGTCCGCATCCATTCTGCAAGAACGTCCGCACGCCTTCCCTGGAGTACGACGCGGCCGCCCTTCACGCACAGGACGCGGTCAATGCCCCGGGGGATCTCGTCCGCCCGGTGGGTCACGAGAACGAGTTGGACGCCCTCGGCCATCAGGTCATCGAACAGGGCCGTCAACTCCTCGCGCGAGGCGGCGTCGATCCCGCCGAAGGGCTCGTCGAGGACGAGAAGCCGCGGGGCCTTCATCAGGGCCCGCGCGATGAGCACCTTGCGCATCTCCCCCGTCGAGAGGTGCCGCATGGGCCGGTCCTGGAGGTATTCGATCCCCAGCCGCCGGATCAACCGGCCGAACAGACGCCCGGCACCCTTGCCCGCGGCGGGGCCCGAGAGAATCGTCTCCCTCGCCGTCTCGGGAGTGCCGTCCCTGCCGGCGCATCCGCCCTCCTCGACGCGATCCTCCTCGATCCCGAGGAGCCGCTCCTGCAGCTCCGGCGACACCCAGCCGATCCGCTCGCGGGCGGCGTCGCGATGGTGCCGCACGACCCTCCCCCGGGTCGTCGGAACATCGTCCGTCAGGACACGGGCCAGCGATGTCTTGCCCGCCCCGTTGGCTCCCAGAATGGCCCAGCTCTCGCCCGTGCGGATCTCCCACGCCGTGCCGGGCAGGATGAACCGGTCGCGCACGCGCACCGTCACGTCGTCGATCGTGATGAACGGCTCTCCGGGCGGGGGCAGGCGCTTACCCACGGCCCCACCAGAAGACACGGACAGGGTCTTCATCGACTTCTCTCAGCAAACCCTCGAAATCCGGTCTGGGCTTGAGGTAGTAGGCGTGCCACGCCGAGCCGGCATCGGCGTAATAGAGTTTCCACTTTTTTGTCCCGGGGTCGAACCGGAACCGCGCCATGTCCAGGCGGACCCACCTTTCCGGGTCCAGCAGGCCCCGGCGCTCCTCGAAAAGCGTCACGCAATCGCCCTCGACAGCCCAGCCCAGCCGCACGCGATGACTGAGCGCCTCGTGGACCCGCCCCGCGCAGTACTCGCCGAGCTTCTTTTCGACCAGCCTGGAGGTGAATTCCGAAAGCGACATGATTCCGTGCCCCTTGCCCTCTATATCACAAATCCGCCGGGTCCGAAACGGCGGCCCGCCGGCAGAATTTCCTTGTCAAAAAGGGCGCGAATTGTTTACCATCTCGAAGATTTGAACGAGAGGGTCGATCGATGGCAAACAACACCAGGAACATATCGGACTACTCGAAGTTTATCGTCGATCTGCGCCGCCACATGTGGATGGCGGGCATCGAGATGGACCTGAGGAGGCTCATCTGGCAGATCGCCATCACGGGGAAGTACATCTCGGCCAAGATCCACGAATCGAACCGCAAGCTGGCAGGTCTGCGCAACATCCACGGCGACGAGCAGCTCGCCCTCGACAAGAGCGCGGACATTATCCTGCAAAACCAGCTCCAGTACTCGGGGTTCGTCAAGGCCTACTGCTCCGAGGAACTGGACCGCATCGTCCCCTACGAAGCGGCCTCCAGCAAATACCACGTCACGGCGGACCCTCTCGACGGCTCCTCGCTCGTGGACACGAATCTTGCGATCGGCACGATCATCGGCATCCACCGGGACTCTCCGCTGGCCGCCGAGGGCCGCAAGACCATGGTCGGCGCCATGTACATCACCTACGGGCCCCTTATCACCATGGTCTACTCGGCCGGCAAGGGCACCCACGAGTTCGTTCTCAACCGCGAGGGCGAGTACGTCCTGTCCGAGGAAAACATCACCCTCGACGAGAAGGGGTCCATCTACAGCCTGGGGGGACTCCGCAAGGACTGGTTTTCCGGGCATCTGAAGTTCGTCGAAACCCTCGAGGGCGAGGGCTACAAGCTGCGCTACAGCGGCGGCTTCGTCCCCGACATCAACCAGATCCTCATCAAGCGGGGCGGGGTCTTCACCTACCCCGGCACGAAGAAGGACCCCAAAGGCAAGCTCCGCCTGATCTTCGAGCTTCAGCCCATGGCCTTCCTCACCGAGCAGGCCGGCGGCATGGCTACGGACGGCAAGCAGGACATCCTGGCCATCAAGCCCGAAGGCCTCGATCACCGCGAGCCGATCTACATCGGAAGCCGCTACGAAGTCGAAAAGGCGCGGGAGTTCCTGACCTGAACGACCACACAGGGGGAAAGCATGATCTTCAGCAGCACCGACCAGCTCAAGAAGGCGATCGACGGCATCCTCAGGATCGAGGGGGACAACGTCCGGGTCCTTGACGAGAAAAAGCTGCGCGGCTCGCTTGTCGACCACCTGGTCTACTCGGCCGTGCTGTCGGGCGATGCGGGCGTGAAGCAGGCCGCCCGGTGGCTCATCCGCCGTTCCGGGGTCACGCTGGGCGTGCTTCCCTCCTCCATCCAGTCGCTCTACGAAGCCATGGGCCGGGGCGAAGCGAAGGGCTTCACCGTGCCGGCCATCAACATCCGCGGTTTGACCTACGAAACGGCCCAGGCCATCTTCCGGGCGGGCATCAAGGGCAACGTGGGGCCCATTCTTTTCGAGATCGCCCGCTCCGAAATCGGCTACACCGAGCAGCGCCCCGCCGAGTACGCCTGCGCCATCACGGCTGCGGCCATCAAGACGGGGTGGCGCGGGCCCCTGTTCCTGCAGGGCGACCACTTCCAGATCGGCGTGAAGAAATTCGCGGCCGAGCCGCAGAAGGAAATCGATGCCGTGAAGGAGATCGTCCGCGAGGCCGTCGAGGCGGGCTTCTACAACATCGACATCGACTCCTCCACCGTCGTGGACCTGAGCAAGCCCACCGAGGCGGAGCAGCAGCGCAACAATTTCACGATCGCCGCCGACATCACGGCCTTCATCCGCGGGATCCAGCCCAAGGGCGTGGAGGTCTCGGTGGGCGGGGAAATCGGCGAGGTGGGCAGCAAGAACAGCACCGTTGGCGAACTGCGGGCCTTCATGGACGGCTACCTCCAGGAGCTGGGAAAACGAGGCAAAGGCCTCAAGGGAATCAGCAAGATCAGCGTCCAGACGGGAACCTCCCACGGCGGCGTCGTGCTGCCCGACGGGAGCATCGCCAAGGTGAAGCTCGACTTCGACACCCTGCAGACCCTTTCCGAGGCCGCCCGGAAGGAGTTCGGCATGTCGGGCGCCGTCCAGCACGGGGCCTCGACCCTGCCCGACGAGGCCTTCGACAACTTCCCGAAGCGGGGGACCGCCGAGGTCCACCTGGCCACGGCCTTCCAGAACATGGTCTACGACAGCACGTTCTTCCCGGCTGCGCTGCGGGAGAAGATCTACGACTACATCCGGAAGGAGCTGAGCGCCGAGAAGGGCGCCCGGGACACGGACGAGCAGTTCATCTACAAGACGCGGAAAAAGGGCTTCGGGCCCTTCAAGAAGGACATGTGGAACCTCCCTCCCGACGTCCTGAGGGGAATCGGCAAGGAGCTGGAGGACAAGTTCTTCTTCCTCTTCGACAAGCTTGCCGCTCTCAACACGCGGGACGTGACGGCGAAGTTCATCAAGCCCGTCGACGTGCCCGTCCCGGCCCCGGCAAGTCTCACGGGCAAGGGACCCGTGAAGGGCGAGAAAAAGGCCGAGGCCTTCGACGAAGGGGAGTGACAAGCAGGGTATCGGGTATAGAGACGGAAGAAGAGAAGACGCAAGAAGGGGCCTGCGGCGAGAATCGCGGGCCCCTTTTTTATCGTGACAGCTAGCGGGGGAGAAGGAGAAGGATCAAGCTCACCAGAAAGCAGAACAGGAGGCCGCCCAGCATGAGCGAGCGGGAGGACGAGACCTGCGGAACGATCGGCTGCAGGCCGGCCGCGGGTTTTGCGGCAGGCGCCCCTTTTCCGGGGCCGATGCACTGCATCGCCACGGCGTACATCTCGCGCACGCCGTCCGGCATGGCGCGGGCATCGTCGTAGCGTTTCCCGTTCACGATGACCTCCCTGCA
>JALOPC010000314.1 GCA_025454095.1 Syntrophales bacterium
TTACGGGCGCTGGCACGCAATAACCCTCAAACCCGGACGAGGGACCCTATGGAGTGACGAGACGAGCCCTGCTTCAGGACATGAGGCGGGGCTTTTTTTTGATCGTTCATCGGTGCAGGAGAGAGGTTTTCGAAAGCGATTTCAACTGGAAAGGAGAATCACCCATGGAAAAGAGTCTTCGCAGTATCTTCCTGTTCCTCGCCCTGTTCATCGGCATGACCGGTTGGGCCGGCAACGCGGACGCTATCCAGAACCCGGGCGTCATCCAGTGGACGGCACCGCCTACGGCGTTCGTCGACTCGTTGTACCGCGGCGTGCTCGGCCGCGCCCCCGAGTCCCAGGCTGTCGTCAACACCTGGGCAGGCCAGATCACCGGCGACCCCCAATCCCGTAAGAGGGTTTTCTGGGCCTTCGTGAATTCGCCGGAATACCAGGCGAAATTCCAGCCCAGCGGGCCCCGCACCTGGTCCATCTGGAGCCGGACCACCCCCCGCGAGTTTGTCGCAGCGGAGCACAACCCGGGCGGCGCCTACTGGCATCACGTCGAGGGCAACCTCTACCAGCTCTGGGCCCGGGCGCTGCTGGGGTGGTATATGTATCGCATCAGGCTGCTTGCTTTTCTTTTCTTGACGACAAGTCTATGGATTCTCTTGGCCCAGGATGTCGCTGCCTGGCAGCTCAT
The DNA here is from genome assembly GCA_025454095.1 of Syntrophales bacterium. Taxonomy (GTDB): domain Bacteria; phylum Desulfobacterota; class Syntrophia; order Syntrophales; family UBA2192; genus UBA2192. The sequence continues at coordinate 683 of JALOPC010000314.1, forward strand.
GAACGTCGACGCTGTCGAGCGGATGCCGCCGGCTCAACGTCTCCAGTGGGTCGAGCAGCAGCTTGGCCCCTATAAGGGGCTCATCAACAGCACGGCAAAGAAACACCGTATCCCGCCGCGTCTGCTCGGCGCCGTCATCATCAACGAATTGGCGGATTACGACATCAAGGACAAGGGACAGGAAACCATCTTTTCCACCGGCTCCGTCGGGATGGCGCAAATCAACGTTCACACGGCGATCAAACACAAGCTCGTCGATGTGCGAGAGGAGGAAATCCGGGCCTACATCGACCAGCATTACGCACCGAGACGCATCCCCGTCGTCATCCCCCCCAATGCAAGAGGCACGTGGGACATCCTCACCGACCAGGAAAAACGAGAGGCCCGCCAGTTTGCCATGGAGCGAATTGTCTGGTACCGGCTGAACCAGCCGGAACACGCCATCGAAGCGGCGGCGCGGGAGGCCAGCTGGGTCATGGATCAGATGAACAGGAACCTCCATCGCACATGGCAGAGAAGCCTTCTGCGTGGTCCCATTGACCGGGCTGATCCCTACCGCAATCTGATCACCGACCAGCCCTACGAGAAGGATCCCGAGAAAATCCGGATCAACAGGGAACGGGCGCTTGCTCTCCTCGTCATCGCCGCCTACAACACGGATGCAATCGTCTTTAACGATTTCTTCCTCGACAGCCCCTACTACCAGCCTCAGAAGGGGGTCCCATTCTATAACGCCAGGACCCACGGGATCAACGGAATGGATCTCTTCGCGGAGATGTTCTTCCGGAGCCAGTGGCTCCCCACCTACGGGGTCCCCCTACCTCCGATCGAAATACCCGACGAACGGCAGCCCCCTGGAAGGTTGGCATGGTGGGGTACGTTCTCCGGCGGTCTTGAGGAGTCCGTGGTGCGGGCGAAGGTCGAGGCTCGGAAAAAGGAAGGCACCACCGCCACGTTCAAGTCCAACCCGGTCACGCTGAACATCTCACAGAACGGACAGGCTTCCATTACCGGCAACGTTGTTTTTGAGGGTTCTTTCCGGAGCGACAAGAACGGGCTGACCGACACCCGCAGGGCCACATTCACCCTTTACAACGGCACGTGTAAACAGGAACGCTGCAGCGGTAAAATGACATGGTTTTTCGAGGGTTTTTGGCCACACCAGAAACCGCCGGGAAATTACAGGCGAGAAAAACCCGCCGAGGGGACCTGGCATGCGTCGGGACAAAATGATGGTTCCTGGGTTCTTGGGCTTCCCAACGGGGTCGCGCCGCTCTGGGCTGACATCCCGTATCGGCTGAAGTGAGAAGCGACGCCTCTCGTCGGTGCTCAACCAACCGACCTTTCACTGGTTGATCGGACGGGCAGCGGAAGCACGTCATCGCTTGACGTGCCCTTACGTCATCAGACGGCCCGAGCACCATCGGCAACCCGTACAACAACAACTATGAATGGCGCGACGTCACAATAAGTTCCCGAATCCAGCGATAAACCACGTCATCGCGAGCGAAGCGTGGCGCCGTTTCCATGAGATTACCGCGCACCCTGCGGGTGCTCCTAAGAAACAGCTCGAATCGTTCGGAGCAAATCCCCCTCGTTCCCCCTTTTCCAAAGGGGGATGCTTTTAGACTCCCTCCTTTGAAAAAGGAGGGATAACCCCGCCCCCAGGCGGGGTCCGGGGCTCGCAATGGACCTTTCTAAGGGTGTTTCGGATTCTTATCGCTGGATTCGGAAAGTTACTTCCTGATCGGAGATGAAGCGGTGTTCGGTACCGTGATGTTTACGGGCGGGGAGCTGTTCAAGCGGAAACCGGGGCAGTGATAACCTTTCGGTAATACAGGGACACAGGATTGAACCGATGAGAAAATACGCTCCTCTTACAGTGGCACTGGTCCTGCTTTCGGTGGTCGTCCCCTCCGCAGTGTCCGCCCAGCTCGGCGGCGCCCCGCGGTCCGACGGACTCCAGATGTCCGACTTCGCCGCCCCGGATGACATGAAGCAGGCCGAGGCGAGAAATCTCCGGGCCCTCCTGAACAAGTGGACGGTGAAATATTGCGCATCGCCGTTTTCGGGATGCGCCGTGCCTGCCCAGGAGGCTTACGGGGAGCTTCTCGAGCGCCTGCAGGCGGCAGCGACCATGCCCGACTTGCAGGCCTGGCGGCAGAGAGCGGTTTGCGTGGACCGCTGCATGATGGAGTTGGCCCCGCCCGCCCCGGGTCAGGCTCGGGCGGGCTGCACGGAAGGGTGCGCCGGCGGCGCTCCGGTGAAGTGACGGTCTGTAAGGAGCAATGCTGAATTGAAACGGTTGGCGGCTATCGCACTTGGGGCGGCTCTGTTGCTCACCGTTCGCGGCCCCTGCGCGGGCGAGGAGGGATGTTTCCGGATCCTCTCCGAGGACGACCTCGTCTGTCGAGCCGAATGTTGCCCCGGCGCCTTCGACGCCGGCGACGGCGTGCGCTTCCGTATGGCCCCCGGGCTCTCGGAGCGAAAGCTCATGGGCCCTCCGGTGACGTGGATGAGCATCACCGTGCTCGACGCGGATGCGCCGGTGCTGGACCTGCCCGATTCGTTCTACATCGGCTACGCCCTCCTGGCGCAGGGCGATGCCCGGTACTGGATGATCGGGGAGTACACGGGCGGCATGCACTGCTGCGCGCGCTATCACTTCTTCTCGCGGCCCGCGCCGGGTCAGGCTCTCGGCTACCTGGGGGCAACGGCAGGCAGCGCCGAGGGCATCGACGAGGAACCCTTCCTGTGCCACAACGGCTCCCTTTACCTGGAGGACTGGGACACGCGCTTTCTCTACTTTCACACGCCCTATGCCCAGTCTCGGCTGATCCTCCCTACGCATTACCGGTTGACCTCGTCGTCGATGTCCGTCGACAACCTCCCCTTCCGCAGCCGCTACCTCGAGGAGATCAAGGCTGTCGATGCCGACATCAGCCAGGCCGTCTCCGGACGGACGTCCCGACCGGCCGCCCTTCTTCTCGGCAAGGACCAGGGCGAGTTCTTCTCCGACGAGGCCGGTCAGCTTCTCGTCAAGCGCACCCTGCTCTACCTCTACGCAAGGCAGGACAGGACCGCCTGGCAGACGCTGGAGCGGGACACGAGGAAGCTCTACCGCCAGGACAAGGGGCTGAAACAGATCCGGAGCGAGATCCGGAAGATTCTCGCGGAGGGGCCTTACTGATGAGAACGACTGCCGCAAAGGGCTTGTGCCTGCTCCTTCTGTTGCTGCTGCCGGTCGGGTGGCCTGCGGAGCCCGCCTCGGCCACGCAGGAAACGGACCTGAATCTGATGGAGGCCGTCGAGGCAGGCAATGCGGCCCAGGTGAAGGTCCTCCTCGCAAAGGGAGCCAGCGCGAAAGCGAAGGACGAGGCGGGCAACACGGCCCTGCATTATGCCGCGACAAAAGACATCGCGGCCATGCTCATCGGGGCCGGGGCCCCGCTCAACGCGAGAAACGACGACTTCGGGATGACCCCGCTGTTCAATGTCACGGCGGAGGTTGCCGCCCTGCTCATCGAAAAGGGTGCCGACGTCAATGCCAGGGCCGCAAAGGGCATGACCCCGCTGACCTGGGCCGTCTACTGGGACCAGAAGGAAAAGGCGGGGCTGCTCATCGCGAGGGGCGCGCAGGTCAACGCAAAGGACGACGACGGGAAGACGGCCCTGCACGTCGCCGCAAACTGGGGGAAGACGGACCTGGTCAGGCTGCTCATCGCAAAGGGCGCCGACGTGAACGCCAAAGACAGCGCCTGCTGGACGCCCCTTCACTGGGCGGCCTTCGAGGCGGAAGGCGATACCCTGGCGCTCCTGCTGGCGGCGGGCGCGGACTGCAATGCCGTCTCGTGTCCAGCCGGGAGCAAGGGGGAAACGGCGCTTGACGTCGCCGCGCGATACCGATCGCCCGAGGTCGCCGCTTTCCTGAAGGGCAAGGGCTGCAGAAGCGCCGAGCCGTGACGGGAAACGGGACGGGCGGCAAGAGGCACGTCGTCAAGCACATCCCGTTCTGAATCTCCTGAGAGGGAGCAACCGCTGCGAATCGGCGGCACAACATCACGGAGGAGCGACACATCATGCACGCAAGCACGACTTCCCGCAGGCTTCGACATTTCCTGGCAAGCCTTTGCTTTCTCGTTCTCGTATTCGGGATCGGCGGATGCGGCTCATCCCCGGAAGCCTCCTACCCGAGCGATCAGTCCCTGATCAACACCTTCCAGGCCAACCAGGCAGCCTTTGCAAAGCTCGTTTCCAATCCCGAGGACAAGGCGCTGCACGCCCAGCTTGGAATTCGGCGGGTCCTGTCGAACACGGCAAATCCCAAGCACGTCATGTTCGAAGTCTGGTTCCACGATTTTCCCGGGCCCGGAGGGGCCACCAAGGGGTATTCTTACATGGAAAAGGCCCCGCCGGCGGACCG
>JALOPC010000047.1 GCA_025454095.1 Syntrophales bacterium
GCCGCGCCGTCGTTGATCCCCGAGGCGTTGCCGGCCGTGACCGATCCGGCCTTGTTGAACACGGGGGGCAGCTTCGCCATCTTCTCGAGGGTCGTGTCCATGGGCCGCTCGTCGACCTTGAACACCTTGGGGTCGCCCTTCTTCTGGGGGATCACGACGGGGACGATCTCGTCGGCCACGGCGCCGCTCGCGTTGGCCGCGCGGGCCCTGCGATGGCTCTCGTAGGCCAGCTGGTCCTGCTCCTCGCGCGAGATCTTCATCTTCGTGGCGATGTTTTCCGCCGTGAAGCCCATGTGGTAGCCGTTGAAGATTTCCCACAGACCGTCATGCACCATCAGGTCCGTCACCTTGCCGAAGGGCATGTTCATCCGCATGCCCCAGCGGGCATCGGCCAGGGCGTAGGGGACGTTGCTCATGTTCTCCATGCCGCCAGCGACGTAGATGTCGCCCTCGCCCGCCATGACGGCCTGGGCCGCCAGCGCGATCGCCTTCATCCCGGAGGCGCACACCTTCTGGACGGTGAACACGTTGGTCTCCTCGGGGAGCCCCGCGAAGATCGCCGACTGCCGGGGGGGGTTCTGTCCCTGGGCGGCATTGAGGACGTTGCCCATGATGACCTCGTCGAAGTAGACGGGCTTGAGCCCCTGGTCGTAGCTGTAGTGTTTCTTCTGAATCTCCGTCATGTCGAAGTCGCCGAACGCAGCGGGACGGGCTCCCTTGATGAAGTCGTTGATCGCCGGCCTCAGGCCTGCCCGGACGATCGCCTCCTTGATCACGAGCCTGCCCATTTCCACGACGGAGACACCTTTCAAAGAACCGCCGAATTCGCCGACGGCCGTCCTCGCTCCACTTACGATGTATGCCTCTTTCATGTCTACCAACTCTCCTTTCTCAGTAGTTGCCTCGATCTTTTTTCAGTCAAAGAAAGGCCCGGGGACCGGCGCGCAAGCCGGGAATCCATGATGAAACGCAGAAGGACGGAGGATGTGCCGCCCCCGGGGCCGTCTCTCTCCCTATTTCTCCACCTTGATGAGCATTGCGTCGCCCTGGGCGTGCCCCGAGCAAATGCCGCAGACCCCGATGCCGCCGCCCCTGCGCTTCAGCTCGTAGCCGAGCGTCATGAGGATGCGGGCGCCCGTGGCGCCGATGGGGTGGCCATAGGCGATGGCGCTGCCGTTGACGTTGACCTTCTTGAGCATCTCCTCCTTGCTCATCCCGAGGACCGTGCGGGCGCTGATGATGGCCACCGCCGCGAAGGCCTCGTTGATCTCGATGAGTTCGAGATCGTTGACCGTGAGGTCGTTCTGCTCGAGAATCTTCTTGATCGACAGCCCGGGCACCGTGGCGATGTCCTTCGTGGGCTGGGAGACCTCGGCGTAATCGAGGATCGTGAACAGCGGCTTCAGGCCGAGGGCCTTGGCCTTCTCGGCGCTCATGAGCATGCACACGTCGCCGCCGTCGTTGACGCCCGGGGCGTTGCCGGCCGTCACGCCGCCGGGCTGGCCGGTGACGGTGCTCTTGTGGTTGAACACGGGCGGAAGCTTGGCGAGGCCTTCCAGGGTGGTGCCGGGCCGCGGTCCCTCGTCCTTGTCGAAGACGATGACGTCCTTGCCCTTCTTGATCTCCACGGGGAAGATCTCCTCGTCGAGCCGGCCGGCCTTCATGGCCGCGACGGCGCGCATCTGGGACTGCAGGGCCCACTCGTCCTGGTCCTGGCGCGTGTAGCCGAACTCGTCGGCCGTCTCGGAGCCGTGGATGGCCATGTGCCGGTTGTAGAAGGCGTCCCAGAGGCCGTCGTAGACCATGAGATCCACCACGCGGCCGTTCGGCAGGCCCATGCGGTTGCCCCAGCGCATGTCGGGAAGCGAGTAGGGGCAGTTCGACATGCTCTCCTGGCCGCCGGCGATCACGATCTCGGCGCGGCCCGTCATGATCATCTGCCAGGCCAGGTCGATCGTCTTGATGCCCGACGAGCAGACCTTGTTGACCGTGATCGAGGGGACGGACTCGGGAAGGCCCGCCAGCAGGGTGGCCTGGCGGCTGGGAACCTGCCCGCTGCCCGCCGGGACGACCTGTCCCATGATGACGTAGTCCACGTCCTCGCCCTTCACCTTGCCGCCCGTCCGGCGGAGGCACTCCTTGATGGCCATCGCGCCCAGCTGCGGGGCGTCGAATCCCTTCAGGGCGCCGCCGAAGACGCCGTAGGGAGTCCTGCAGGCTTCCACGCAGACCACCTGGCGGGCGCTCTTGTGGGGATTCTTGATCTTGCGGCCCATGCCCGTTGTGGGTGCCGGCCTCTCGCCGAACTTCGCGATGGGAGCGCCCTTGTAGTATTCGGCCCTCGTCTTGTCCAACTTCTGCGGTACCTTTTCCATCTCTTCCTCTACCTCCTCTTCTCCTGTGAGGGATGCACGGCGTTCCGTCCGTCCCTTCTGATTTCCCTCTCCCGCCCCGGCCGCGCCCTCGCGACGGCGGCACGGGACAATCCCGTCGCGCGACGCAATACCGGCGCGGCGGTTTCTCGGCTTCCCGCGCCTTCGGTCAGGCGCCGGAAGCCGGGATTAACTCAAACGGTCAACGAACTCGATTTCTCTCGGGATCTTATACGAGGACAGGTAGGTTCTGCAGTGCTTCAGGATGGCCTTTTCGTCTGCAGAGGCCCCCTCCGTCTTCACGACGAGCGCCTTGACGACCTCTCCGCGCATGAGGTCGGACTTCCCGATCACCTTCGACTCCGCCACGAGGGGGTGCATGTTCAGGACGATCTCCACCTCCCGGGGGTAGACGTTGAACCCGCTGGTGATGATCATCCGCTTCTTGCGGCCCTTGAGGAAGATGTACCCGTCGGCATCGATCAGGGCGAGATCCCCCGTGTGCAGCCAGCCGTTGCGCAGTACCAGGGACGTGGCCTCTTCGTCCTTGTAGTAGCCTTTCATGATGTTCGGGCCCCGGACGATGAGCTCTCCGATCTCGCCGCGGGGCAGCTCCCGCTCGGCGTCGTCGACGATGCGGGCTTCGACGCCCGGGATGGGGACGCCGATGGAGCCGGGCTTCTGCTCCATGTGGAGCCGCGTGACGGAGCAGACCGGCGAAGCCTCCGTGAGGCCGTAGCCCTCGCGGATCGGCACCCTGAATTTTTTCTCGAACTGGGGCATGTAGGCCGGCGGCATGGTGGAGCCCCCCGTGACGCAGTACTTCAGGGAGCTCATGTCGTATTTCTCGGTCCCTTCCTGGAGGATCATGCCGAGATAGACGCGCGGGACGGCGGTCATGTAGGTGATCTTCTCGGCTTCGACGGCCTTGAAGATGCTGTCGATGCTGAAGGCGTCGAGCATCACGACGCAGGCGCCCATCAGGATGGGGTTGAGCATGTTGGCGACGGCGCCGAAGGAGTGAAACAGGGGCAGGAGGCTCAGTCCCGTGTCCTGCTGCGAGCCGTCGAACAAATCTGCCAGCAGGCGGGACTGGGAGACGAGATTGCCGTGGGTGAGAACGGCCCCCAGGGGCTTTCCCGTGAGCCCCGAGGTGTAGATCATGACGGCCGGGTCGTCCCGTCCGGCATCGGAGGCCTCGAACGCGAAGGGCCCGGCTTCCATGGCCTTCTTCATGGACAGCGGGCCCTCATCCACCTCCGTCAGCAGGAGGTGCCGACAGGTGGCGAGCCTGTCCTTGATCTCCTCGAAGCGGCGGGCTGACTGGGCCGCCGTGACGAGCACCTTCGCATCGCTGTTGTCGAGGAGGTAGTGAAGCTCGTAGGCGGTGGACATGACGTTGAGGGTCACGGCCACGGCGCCCAGCTTCTGGCAGGCGAAGTAGGTGATGGGGAATTCGGGGGTGTTGGGCAGCATGAGGGCCACTTTGTCGCCCTTGCCGATGCCGATGGATTTCAGGTGGTTGGCCAGGGAGTTGACGGCCCTTCCCATCTGGCTGTAGCTGATCCGTGAATTCTCATAGACGAGGGCCCTGTTGTCCTGGTAGTTGCGGCAGGCATCTTCGAACATGTTCCCAAGGTTCATAAGGCCCACGGATCCCCCCCCAAATTTACGGGCGAACCATATCACAACGGGGTCAACTTCTCAACAGAAAACATCAGAAAAAATGGGCATTCCGGGGCTTTCTGACGCCGTGAAAACGTTCAGCGGGAGGGCGCCGGGCTGCAGGCCTTCAACCCGTCGAAGGGGCTTCCGCCGGCCGGGCTGCCGGACCGAAACAGGCCTGCGGGAACGGCCCGGCCCTTGACAATTCGGGTGGCCTGAGGTAAAGCAGAAACTCCTTGGAATATTGAAATGTTGGAAGAATGAAGGGATGAGGCGCCGATGGCTGCAGTGATCGACGGAAACCGAATCGCTCAGGACGTGAGAGCCGAGGTTAAGGCTCAAGCGATTGACTTGAAAGAGAAAAAAGGGATAACGCCGGGTCTCGCCGTGATCCTCGTGGGCGAGGATGCCGCCTCGAAGATCTACGTGGGCCGCAAGGAGAAGGCCGCCGCGGAGGCCGGGTTCCTGTCGCGGGAATACCGGCTGCCCGCGGAGACGACGGAGGACCGCCTTCGGGAGATCGTCGCCGGGCTCAACGCAAGCCCCGAGATTCACGGCATTCTCGTTCAGCTGCCCCTGCCGAAACAGATCAACCCCGACGTGGTCATCGAGACGATCGATCCCCGCAAGGACGTCGACGGGTTCCATCCCGTCAATGTCGGGGGACTTTTCACGGGGCGCCCGGGTCACCGGGCCTGCACGCCGCTGGGGGTCATCGAATTGCTCGACCGCAGCGGGATTGCCATCGAGGGGAAGGAGGCCGTCATCGTCGGCCGCAGCAACATCGTCGGCAAGCCCCTGGCGCTGATGCTCCTGAACCGGCACGCCACGGTGACGATCTGCCACACCCGGACGAAGGACCTGGGGGCCGTGGCCAGGCGCGCCGACATCCTGGTGGCCGCCGCAGGCAAGGCCGAGATGGTCCGGGGGGACATGGTGAAGGAGGGCGCCGTCGTCATCGACGTGGGGATCAACCGCAAGCCCGACGGGAAGCTCGTGGGGGACGTGGCTTTCGCCGAGGCGGCCGAGAAGGCGTCCTACATCACGCCCGTGCCGGGCGGCGTGGGGCCCATGACGATCGCCATGCTGCTGCGCAACACCCTGAACAGTGCCAAGGCAGACTGACAGAGCCACAAACAAAAAAATCCCCCTTCCTCCCCCTTTTGCAAAGGGGGAAAGAGGGGGATTTTGATTCAGGCAGTTGCCTTTACGGCTTTTCTTCCAGCAGGCCGATCAGCCTGAAGACCTTCTCGAACCGCATCTCCCAGGTGTGCTCGGAGCGGGCGCGTTCGAAGCCCGCCCTCCGGATCCGCTCGGCCTCGTCGGGGTGTGCCAGGAGCCGGCGGATTTTCTCCACCAGATCGTCGAAATCCCCGTAGGTGACCACCTCCTCGCCGGGCCGGAAGAACCTCTCGAGCTCCGGGCAGGTTTCGGTCACGTAGAGACCGCCGCTCATGGGGATCTCGAAATCCCTTCCCTTCAGGCAGTAGGTGTCGTCGTGTCCCGCCACGCCCCCGAATCCCAGGTTGATCCGGCTCCGCGAGTACATCTTCACCATCTCGTCCGTCGCGAGTGGCCCGTTGGGCCAGCCGAACCCGAAGGCCTCGGCGCGGATGCCGGCCTGCCTCAGTCGCTCGATGACGGCGGGGCGGTTCCCGTAGCACTGGCCCACGAAGGACACGTCGATTGCCCGTTCCACGTCGAAAGGCCTGTGCACGGCGGGGTTGGCCCCTTCCGGCAGGTACAGGGGGATCGCCCCTTCGACGCAGTACTTCTTCAGGGCGTCCTCGGTGCTCGTCCAGCACAGGTCGACGTGCCGGCAGATGTCCCTCATCCCGAAGGCGTGCCCCCCGCGGAGCTTGCCCACGAAATGTTCCTTGTCGTTGAGGGCGAGGTTCACAATGGGGACGCCGTGCGACCGCATCGCCTCCACCGTCCGGGGGTAGACCAGCTCCCCCGAGAGATAGGTGAAGAGAAGGTCCGGCCTCTCGTCCCGGCACCAGCGGTCGACGAGATCGACGAGGGCCCGGTTCATCCGGGGCTTGATCGCGCGGCTCCAGTCCTTGCGGCTGTGGTCGAACTCCCCGTACCAATCGTAGAGCCGCACCGGCCCGAAGCGTTCGAGGGACGGCTTCAGCGCATCCGTCTCCCAGTTGTAGTTGTGCCAGACGGCCAGCGTCCGGATCGTCCCCTTCGGCTTCGGCCGGATCGCGGGAAAGCGCCGATGCAGGGCATCCCGGATCTCCGCCTCGACGGGCACGCGCAGGCCGCGGTCCCGGAAGGCCGCCTCGTAGAAAGCCCGCTCCGTCTCGAGCCTGCGGCGGTTCCGCCAGGCCCGGAGGCGCTTGCGGGCGCTCTGCAGGGGGCCGCTCATGCCCCGCCACCCTTCCACAGCGTGTAGAGCCGGGGACCACCGGATTTGTCCACGCGGCCGTTCATCATGTTCATGACGTGCCCGGCGTCGACGGCGACCGTGGAGAACCGCTCGGCGATGTCGACGCAGACCTGCAGCGCCCCGACGCCCGCGCCGACGATGCAGAAGTCGACCCCCGGCGGGACGGCCGCGAGCACGCCCTCCCGCATCGAGTCCCAGCGGGTGGCCACGTACTCGGCCGCAATCGGGGCGTGGGCGATCCGGGGCTCGCTCGAGAACTGCCGGAACCAGGACCGGCAGGCGTTCTCGTCGAAATCCGAGTTGACGACGCAGACCGTCTTCCCGTCCAGGAGCCTGGCAAAGCGCCCGGTCACCAGGTAGGCGTACACGGCGTAGAAGGGGATGTAGTTGTCGCCCGTCAGCTCGATGTCGTTAGCGGCCAGAAAATCGAGGAACCCGATCGCCGAGTCGTCGTGTTTCGACTTGCGCAGGAAGGAAAAGAGGCCCCGCTCTTTTTTCCGCGTGTTGCCCGGGAAAACGAGGGGTGCGATGCGGCCCCGGCGGGCGAGTGCCCGCATGGCCTCGATGTGCGCCGGCATGGCTTGCCGGATCGCGGCCGCGTTCTCCGCCTGCCGGTACAGGCCGTTGCAGTCCAGGGAATGCCGGTAGAAGGCGTACTCCCCGTCGGCAAACCGCACGATGGGCATGGCGGCCTTTTCGGCCATGGCCGTGCGAACCGTGTCGTGCAGGCTCTCCAGGTATTGGCCCCCCGAGGGGACATCCCGGTGGAACAGGCAGGTCTCCTGCTCCACCATTTCGGGTACGTTGAGTTTGAACACCGGTTCGTTGTCGATGCCGGCGATGTCGAGCCGGCGGAATCGGAACGTGCCGCCCGCAATCAGTCGGTCAAGATAGGGTTCAGGTTTCACGGGACCTCATGTCGGATTTTTTCTTGCCACCACAGCATAGCTCGTCCCCGAGTACGCCTTCGCGACGAGCCGCGCGAACAGGCCGATTCCCGGGATGCTGCGGAGCCGCTCCTTGATCACTTCGGAGTGGTAGTCCTTCCTGGCGATGACGTCGAAGCCGTGCTGCGAAAGCAGCAGGGCGAGGGTTGCCGGCGTGAAATGGTGGAAATGGTACGGGAGCTGCCACCCCACCCAGTCCAGCCAGGTCTTCTGCGCATCCGTCCCCTCGTAGTTCGGCACGTCGATGACGAGCAGGCCGTCGGGCTTGAGCCACCGGGAGACCTTCTCGATGTAGCGCCGCGGGTCGTCCGTGTGCTCCAGGAAGTGCCACATGGTGGCCACGTCCACGGTGCGCTCCGGCACGTCGACGGCGTCGATGTGCCCGGTCCGCATGGGGATCCCCAGGGTGTCCCGGACGTAGGAAGCGGCGTGGTCGGAGATGTCCACCCCCGTCACGTCGTAACCCGCCTCCCGGGCGGCATACAGAAAATACCCCATGCCGCAGCCGACATCGACGACGAGCCCCCGCTTCTTGAAACGCCGATAGAACCGGATCCGGTGGTCCTCCTGGGAGATGCGCCGCCGCATCTCCGGCGACCCGGGCCGCAGGCCCTCGCGGTACTGGCTGTCGAAGTATTCCTTTTCGTAGAGCCGCCCCAGCTCCTCGCGGTCGGGCCGGGGGTCCAGGACGCCGAGCCCGCAGCCCGCGCACCGGTGCACGGTCCAGCCGTCCCGCTCGATCAGGGGCGACCGGTCGGTGGAGCCGCAGAGGATGCAGGCTGCCGGGGCCCGTTCCACTCAGGCCCCTCCCGCCGTGCCGGATGTTTCGATCGTCTCGAGGGTCTCGAGGATCGCCCGGTACTTCACGAGCTTTTCCCTCGCCGCGCCGCCGTCGCGCAGGAAGGGAAGGGTAAGCGGGATCGTCAGGACCCGCCACCGGGCCTTGAGACGGTCTTCCCGGGCGATCCGGCGGACCGTCTCCGGCCGGTAGTGCTTGCGGCAGAAGAGGTACTCGGCCCGCGCCTTCCGCCCCCACTTGTCGGCCGCCGCCGCGCCCGTCTCGCTGTGGCCCCCGATGTGTCTCACCACGGCCTCACCGATATACCTGATCTCGTAGCCCTTCAGCCGAATTTGGAGGCACAGCTCCTGGTCTTCGCCGTAGAGGAAGTAGTCCTCGTCGAAGCCCCCGATCTCGCGGACAAGCTCCGCCCGCGCGATCATGCTCGCGCCGAGCACGCAGGCGATCGAGCCC
>JALOPC010000315.1 GCA_025454095.1 Syntrophales bacterium
TACATCGCCACGATCATCCCGCCGACAACCCCGCCGAGGAAAACCATGAGCAGGGGCTCGAGCATGGAGGTCATGGCGTTCACGGCCGTTTCCACCTCGTCGTCGTAGAAGTCGGCGATCTTGGTGAGCATGGAGTCGAGCGACCCCGTCGCCTCGCCGACGGCGATCATCTGGACCACCATGGGCGGGAAGACGGACGTGGCCGCCAGGGGCTCGGCGATCGTCTTGCCCTCGCTGATGTTCTTCCGGGTCTCCATGAGGGCCTTCTCGATGATCTTGTTGCCGGCCGTTCGGCTCGTGATCTCGAGCCCGTCGAGAATGGGCACGCCGCTGGAGATCATGGTGGAAAGGGTTCGCGTGAATTTCGCGATGGCGACCCTCCTCATCAGGATCCCGATCACGGGAGGCTTGAGGATCAGGCGGTCGAAGAGGTAACGCCCCTTGTCGGTCTGGTAGAATTTGACCAGGGCCACGACGGCGATGATCAGCGCGCCGACGATGTAGAGAGCGTTGTTCGTGACGAAGCTGCTCAGGTCGATGAGGGACTGCGTCAGGAGCGGAAGCTCCCGGCCCATGCCCGCGAAGATGCTCTGGAAGACAGGCACGACCTTGACGAGCAGCAGGGTGATGACGGCAAACGAAACGAACAGGACGACTGCCGGGTACGTCATGGCGCCCTTGACCTTCCGTTTCAGCTTCATCGCTTTTTCCAGGTAGGTGGCCAGGCGGTTGAGAATGGTGTCCAGAATACCGCCGGCTTCGCCCGCTGCAATCATGTTGATGAACAGATCGTCGAAGACCTTCGGGTACTTCTTCAGGGCATCGGTGAGCGTGGAGCCGCCCTCGATGTCGTCCTTGATGTTCCGGATGATCCGGGCGAATGATTTGTTCTGTTCCTGGCTCGCCAGGATGTCCAGGCACTGGATGAGCGGAAGGCCAGCGCTGATCATCGTGGAGAACTGCCGGGAGAAGATGACGACGTCCTTCCCCTTGACGGAACCCCGCAGGGGAATCATCTCCAGCAGGTCTTTCGGCTTCGCCTTCACCCGCGTCGGCTTGAGACCCTGCCTGCGGAGCTGCGTGCGGACGGCTGCCTCGTTGACGGCTTCCGTCTCGCCTTTTTCCCTGGGCTACCCAGACATAGACTGCCATGTTCCTTCTCCTCGCTAGATCCGCTTTTCCATAAGGATATCGAAGATATCCGATTCCGACCGGCGCCCCGGAGACGATACTGCGGCGCGCACGCCTCACCTTTTCTTATGATCGGCATCCCGGGGGATTTCTTTATCCCGGTGTGCCGGTCAGGGCGAACGCAGGGGATGTGTTGCAAAGCGAAGCAAAATCGGTGCCATGGATTGGAGAGGGGCAGGCGGCAGAAAAGATGAATGACTCGTCCCCGGTCAACGGGGAGGAAATTGGCGGCGAATCTCGTGGAGAAGAATGCCGGCGGCAACGGAGACGTTGAGCGAATCGACCTTGCCGAACAGCGGGATGGAAAGAAGGATGTCGCAGTGTTTCCGCACGAGCGGTCTCGACAAGACCGATGTCCCCTCCGAAGCGCACCGACTCGAGACCGGTGTCCGCTTCGGCATCGGTGCCGTAGATCCAGAAGCCTTTTTCTTTCAGAACGTCGATGGCTTGGGTGAGATTGACGACCCGGGCGACCGGGACATGGCCGGCAGCGCCGGCCGAGGCCTTGATGACAGCGGGGGTGATGGCGGCGGCCCGGTCCCGGGGGATGATCACCCCGTTGGCGCCGAAACAGTGGGCCGACCGGATCAGGGAGCCCAAGTTCTGCGGGTCCTCGATCCCGTCGAGCAGAAGGACAAGGCCGCCGGGAAAAGCGGGGTGGCGGTTGGCAACGATCTCCTCGAGGCTTGCGTAGGCGAACTCCCCGCAGAGGCAGAGAACCCCCTGGTGCGCAACGGTGCCTGCCAGGCGATCGAGTTCCTCGCGCCGGAGGGTTTCCGCCGCAATGCCCCGGGCCGCTGCCAGCGCCAGGATTTTCGCCGCATCCCCTCCCCGCCGGCCTTCGGCGAGGATGACCTTGCGGACGTCGCCGCCTTTGCTTCGGAGGGTCTCCAGAACGGGATTGATGCCGTAGATGATTTGCATGATTCAGGGTGTCGGGTCCAGGGGTTGGGGTATCGGGAAGGGAATATTCCCTCTGACTTCGGTCCCTGTCTTTGACTGGAAAGACCGGATAGACCGGAAAGACTGGATAGACCTACGATTCCCGGTCCGCAAGCCCCAGGGCGATCTCCTCGACGATCCGGTCTGCCGCCTCCACGGGGTCCTTCGCCAGGCGGATGGGCCGCCCCACGACGATGTAATCGGCGCCGTTGCGGATCGCATCGCGGGGCGTGTCGATTCGCTTCTGATCGTCTTTCTCCACCCCGCCCCCGCCCAGGCGGATGCCGGGCGTCACGATGGCGAAGCCGGGCCCGCAGGCCTTGCGGATGGGAAGGATGTCCTGGGGGGATGCCACGACTCCCCCCATGCCGGCCCGGTGCGCCGCCGCGGCCAGGTGCGCCGCCAGCCCCTGGGTGGTCTGCTGGAAGCCCAGCTCGGAGAGATCCCGGTCGTTGAGGCTGGTGAGCACGGTGACCGCCAGGACCAGCGGCATCGGGGCGCCCGCCTCCCGCGCCGTCTTCTGGGCGGCCTGGACGGTTTTCTCCATCATCTCACGCCCCCCGAGGGCGTGGAGGTTGAACATGGCGACCCCGAGCCTGACCGCCCCCTCGGCGGCCTTGGCCACCGTGTTGGGGATGTCGTGGAACTTGAGGTCGAGAAAGACTCTCCCCCCGAGGCCCTGGATGCGGCGGACGATCTCGGGCCCGAAGTGGGTAAAGGCCTCCTTGCCGATCTTGTAGACCCCGATGTGGTCGCGCAGGCGCTCGACCCACTGCAGGGTCTCGTCGATGCCGTCCCCCATGTCCAGAGCGAAGATCAGGCGCGATCGCGCATCCCTACTCGGAGTCATCCTCATCACCGATGAATCCCATGTCGTCGCCGATCTGCCGTGCCTGCTCCTCGACCTTGTCCAGAAGCTCGGGCTGGGAGTATCTCACCTTGCCGGCCGCTATTTCACGAAGCGACGTGACCACGGGTTTGTTGTCCCGGTTGTCCACCAGGGGCTGCGACCCCTTGAGAATCTGCCGTGTCCGCTGGCCCGACAGGATCACGAGGGCAAAGCGGTTTCTCGCGTTTTTCAACGCGTCTTCAACGGTCACTCGTGCCATATTTACACACCTCCGGATCGATCAAAGAAAGGTTTTATTTGTTCCATCATGCGTTCCCGCCTGCATGTTTCGGCAAGGTACACGGCCCGCAGGCGGTCGATGGCCGCGTCCAGCTCATCGTTGACGATGACGTAATCATACCACACGATCTCGCGAATCTCACGAAGCGCGTTGTCGAAACGCCGCCGGATCGTCTCCTCCGTCTCCGACCCCCGGCCCCGGAGGCGCCGCTCGAGCTCCCCGATGGACGGCGGGACGATGAACACGAAGATCCCGCCCGGCCAGGCCTTTTTCAACGCCCGTGCCCCACGGGTGTCCACGTCCAGCAGCAGGTCGTTTCCCTTCAGGGCCTCCTCCATGGCCTCGCGGGAGGTCCCGTAGAGCTGCCCGTAATTCTCGGCCCACTCGATCAGGTCGCCGCGCCGGATCCGCTCGCGGAACTCGGCTCGCCGTCCACCTCCGAGGGCCGCGGGGGACGCGTCGTCAGGGAGACGGAAAAACGAAGCTGCGGGAACCCCGCGAGCAGGGCCTTGCAGACGGAGGTCTTGCCGGACCCCGAGGGGCCCGTCACCGCGACGAAGATCCCGCCCATCGGCACGGGGCTACTCGACATTCTGGGCCTGCTCCCTGAGCTTGGCCAGCTCGCTCTTGAGTTCGATGACGTCCTGCGCGATGGCGATGTCGTTGCTCTTGGAGCCGATCGTGTTCACCTCGCGTCCCATCTCCTGGAGCAGAAAGTCGAGCTTGCGCCCGATGGCGTCGCTGCCCTTGAAGAGTTTTTCCATCTGGCTGACATGGCTCTCGAAGCGGACGATCTCCTCGGTGATGTCGCTCTTCTCCGCAAGCAGGGCCACTTCCTGGCTCAGGCGCACGGGGTCCATCTCGAGACCCTCCGTCAGCTCCCGGATGCGGTCCTGAAGCCGCTGCTTGTACTCCAGGACGGTCTTCGGCGCGCGGGCCTTGGCCGATTCGAGATAGCGCTGCAGGGTGCCGAGCCGCGCCAGGAAATCCTTCTTGAGGATCTCGCCCTCGGCCTGGCGCATGCGGATGAGAGCGTCGAGGGCCTCGTCGAGGGTTTTCCGAAGCTCCCCCGAGGCCGCCGCCGGGTCGAAGCGGGTCTCCGAGGGGACGAAGATCTCCTTGAAACGAACCAGGGTCCGCAGCTCGACGCGGTCCTCCAGGTTGAGCTCCTCCTTGATCTTCAGCAGAAGCGCATGGTAGTTCCTGAGCAGGGGCAGGTTCAGGCTGTACTGGACGCTGCTGTCGCCGCCGGCTTCCGCGTCGGCCTGGACGCTCACCTCGATGCGCCCCCGGAAAATGCGCTCGCCGACCCGCTTCTTGATGTCCACCTCGAGCGGGGAGAGCGCGTTGGGAAGGCGCGTGATGATCTCGATGTAGCGGTGGTTGAGCGACTTGATCTCGATGATCCACTTGCGCCCTTCGATCATCGCCTCCGCTCTGCCGTAACCGGTCATGCTCAGCATATATCACCAACCCGTTGCGGCACGGGGACCCTGACGGCCGGAAGGACCGGTGCCGGTTCCCCTATGCCTGTTTTAATTGTATCCCATACCGCCTTCGCAGCGCGTTGAGGATCCCGATCGTCCGCTCCGCGCGATAGTCCGGGTACGTCCATTCCAGGGGCCGAAACGTGTCCTTCCGATACTCGAGCGTCAGGTCCGCGTAAATGCCCCGGCCGACATACGGCCGGTGGGAATACCCCTTCCCCGTTGCCAGGATGAAGTGCTGCCTGGCCACGTATCCGGGGTCGATGTTGACCCGCCGGGCTCCGCCGCCCCCCGTGAATGTTCCCTCGAGGGCATTCGTACAGAGTTTGACGGCGGGCAGCTCCTCCGGACGGATCAGCCGCTCGAAGGTCACGAATCGCCGGACGAGCCCCTCGCCCATCTCCGCGGCGTAATAGTCCGTGTAGTCGAAGGGCAGGACCTCGCTGACGAAGTCCGGTTGCCCGAAATGCCCCGCGAGATTCCCGATCGCCTCGGCCATCAGGCCCCGATCGGCGGCAAGGACGCTGACGAACAATTTCACCGGCTCGGGCTCTTTCGGCTTGCTCATCGAATCTGGTCCTGAAGAGGGGTATCGGGGCTCGGGGTTCGGGATGGAAAAAGCTTGACCCCTGCGCCTGCCGCTGAACCCTGTTCTCACACAACCCGTTTGAGCTCCGCCGGCGACACCGTGGCCGTTCCGATCTTGCCCACGACAACGCCGGCCGCCTTGTTGGCCAGGTAGGCCGCCTCGCGAAAGGAGGCCCCGGAGGCCAGCGAAAGGGCAAAAATCCCGATGGCCGTGTCCCCCGCACCGGTCACGTCGAAGACCTCCTTGGCCTCGGCGGGGATGTGAAAGTCCCGCCCCCCCCGCTCGAAGAGGTCCATGCCCGCCTCGCCGCGCGTGATGAGCACCGCCCGGAACCCGAACTGCTTCATGATCTCCCGGCCGATCCGGGCAATCTCGGCGCGGCGCCCCTCGTTGAGTTCGTGCGTGTTTTCGACCCCCACGGCGCGTCCCGCCTCGTGGTGGTTCGGCGTGATGACGTCGAAATCCCGGTAGACGGTGAAATCGTTTCGCTTCGGGTCGACGCAAACCGGGATGCGGCGCCCCGCTACGACCCGGCGAACCCCGTCGAGGAGGCGGTCGGTCACGATCCCCTTGTTGTAATCGGAGATCACGACGGCCTGCAGATCTCCGAGAACGGACTGGACATACTGCACGATGCGGTCGACGCTCTCGGGCCGGACGACGTGCCGGCTCTCCCGGTCGTAACGGACCATCTGCTGCCCGTGCGCGACGATGCGCGTCTTGACCGTCGTGGGCCGCTCGCCTTCCTGCACGAGCCCGTCCGTGTCGACATTCATCTGCTGCAGTTTCGCCTTGAGCCAGTCGCCCATCCCGTCCGAGCCGATAACCCCCGCGACGGCAACGTTGCCCCCGATGGCGTGGATGTTGCTCACCACGTTGCCCGAGCCGCCCATCATGAGGTTCTCCTTCGTCACCTCGACGACGGGGACAGGGGCCTCGGGGGAGATCCGGGAGACTTTGCCCCAGATGAAATGATCCACCATGAGATCGCCGAGGACGAGCACCCGCGAGGAGGGGAAATTCCCGATGATCTCCAGCGCACGTTTTCGGCTGACGG
>JALOPC010000316.1 GCA_025454095.1 Syntrophales bacterium
ATGGCGTCGCCGGGCCCTCGGCAGTACGATGAGATGCGCGTGCCGTCGCCTCAGCAGGAGTGGTTGAGGTCGTAGAGGTCGTATCCCCGCACGAAAACCCATTCGATCTCGAGCTGATCCCCCAGATAGAGATCGATCTTTTTCTGACGGGGCAGTACTTTCCGGATTTCCTCGATACAGGCCAGCGAGTGCTCCGGAACGGCAACCTTGATCTCCGTTGGCGTGTCGTCCAGGACGACGATTCGGTTGGCCGAGCAGTACTTCTCGCCGATGATCCCCTGAAGGCGGGGGTACAGAGCGACGCCCCGCAGCGAGATTTCCTTGATGTTCCCGGAAGTGCTGATTTGCTCCGTCATGGCAATTCACCCCTCATCCGGTCTGTGATCCTGATTTGGCGACCGGTTTTCCCTGTGTCAAGGCATGGGATATGCCAGGGGGAGCAGCACGCTCCGCGATGGATTATTCGCGCACATAATCAAATGGTTACAAATAATCCCTCCCTTCGGATCCGACAGCGGACAGCGACCTGCGATGTGCCAAAGCGGAATCCGAAAAACGCAACGTACCGGAATGATGAGTGATTGGCTGAATGTGCCAAAATGGAACTGGACGTTCCGTGCAGCCCGTATGCATCGGGAAAAGGGCTCGGCCGTCAATGGGGGGTCTCTTCGGCAGAGAAAAGCCGGGTGCTTGGCGCCTCGAGGCAAAAAAGGCCGGAAGCTGAGTCCCGGCCCTGATGATCGTTCGGAAGGCAAAAAATGGTGGAGATGAGGGGGATCGAACCCCTAACCTCCGCATTGCGAACGCGGCGCTCTCCCAATTGAGCTACATCCCCACTTTTGCCCAACTATATGAAACGAGCCCCGTTTATACACCAGGGCAAAATACCCTGTCAAGGACTTGTTCGGCGGATTTTGGGGGCATAGAACTTGCAAAATTGCTGTTCGTTCTTACGATTTTCCTGGAAGGGGATTGATCTATGGCAAGAATCGACGATCTGTTCGCCCTGCAGCACGACCGGGGCGCCTCCGACCTCCACCTCTTCGCCGGCTCGCCCCCGGCCCTGCGCGTCCGCGGCGACATGGAAAAGATCGCCGACGAGTCCCTCGACGACGACGAGCTGCGCGAGATGCTTTTCGAGATTCTCACCCCCGGACAGCGTCAGGAAATCGAGGAAACGGGCGATCTGGACTTCGGGTATGAAGTCGCGGGCATCGCCCGCTACCGCTGTAATTATTTCAAGCAGAAAAACGGCATCGGCGCCGTGTTCCGCGAAATCCCCTCCACGGTTCTCACCGTCGACCAGCTGGGCCTGCCGCAGGTTCTCAAGCAGCTGGCCATGCTGCCGCGCGGTCTCGTGCTCCTGACGGGTCCGACGGGCAGCGGCAAGTCGACGACGCTGGCGGCCATCATCGAGCACGCCAATGCGAACCGCAAGTGCCACATCGTCACGATCGAGGACCCCATCGAATTCGTGCATCGCCCCAAGCAGTGCATCGTCAACCACCGCGAGGTGGAGACCCACACGCAGTCCTTTGCCCGGGCGCTGAGAGCCGCCCTGCGCGAGGACCCCGACATCATCCTCGTCGGCGAAATGCGAGACCTGGAGACGACGATGCTCGCCATCGAGGCGGCCAACACGGGACATCTGGTCCTGTCCACCATGCACACCATGGGAGCCACGCGGACCATCGACCGCATCGTCGACATGTTCCCCGCGGACCAGCAGTCCCAGATCCGGACGTCGCTCTCCGAATCGCTCAAGGGGGTCATGTCGCAGGCTCTCTTCAAACGCATGGACAAGCCGGGCCGGATCGCGGCCCTGGAGATCCTCCTGGTGACGCCCGCGGCGGCCAACCTCATCCGCGAGCAGAAGACCTATCAGTTGATGACGGTCATCCAGACGGGGAGAAGGATGGGGATGATTTCGCTCGACGACGCGATCGCCGATCTGCTGCAGCGCCGGCTGATCAGCCCCGAGGAGGCCTTCGAGAAGGCCGTGGAAAAGGATCGCTTCGCAAAGCTCCTCAAGGCTCCGCCCCCGGAGTTTTAAGGGACTCGAGGATTTCTTTCGCCTCGCCGGTGCGCCCGCAGGCGCTCAGGGCCTCGGCCAGCGAGAGCGTGTAAAAGGCATTGGCAGGATCCGCCGCGCCCGCCCGACGGAAGGCGTCGACCGCCTCGGGGGCGCGGCGTTCTTTCATGAGCCGGTTGCCGAGACGGTTGTAGTAGCTCCCCTCGAAGGCGGGATTGACGTCCGCGGCTTCCCCGTAGGCCCGGAAGGCCTCCTCCACGCGCCCGAGCATCACGAGGGCATCCCCCAGGTCGCAGCGGAAGACCGCCTCCTCGGCCGAGGCCGCCGCGGCCCGGCGGAAGGCGCTCTCCGCCTTCCCGTAGGCTCCCGCCAGCATGCAGGCGTGCCCCATCTTGTCGTGAAACATCCCTTCCTTGCCGGGGAAATCGTTTTCGATGGCCAGCCGGTAGGCCGCCTCCGCATCTTCGTATCTCCCGACGGCAACCAGCGCGCTGCCCACGGAGGCATGGAAAACCGACGAGTCGGGTTCCTCGGCCGCCAGGGCCTCGAAAACCGCGAGGGCCTCCCCGTGCCGTCCTGCACGCAGGTAGGCATCCCCGAGGGTGTGACGCAGGTGGACGTCCTTCGACTGGACGGTCACGGCCCGCTCGCAGACCCCCACGAGCCTGTCGTATTGTTTCGTCTCGCGGAAGAGACGCACGAGTTCATCGTAGGCAAACCCCGTGAAGACCCTCCTCGCCAGCTCCTTTTGGAAAAGCGTCTCGAACTGGCCCACCGCCTCGTCGAT
>JALOPC010000317.1 GCA_025454095.1 Syntrophales bacterium
CGGGCACAGCCCGCAAGCCCGAGAAACCGAAGAAGCGCTACCAGCCTTTCATCATACGGGCCTGGTGCAAGAACTGCGGGATCTGCGCAGCCTTCTGCCCGAAACAGGTCTACCGCCGTGACGATGCGGGCGTCCACGTGGAAAAGCCCGAAGAATGCATCGGCTGCCGGTTCTGCGAAATGCACTGTCCCGATCTGGCCATCTCGGTGCAGGAGCGGGATTCCGCGCCCGGGGAGAAAACCACATGAGCGGACGGTCGAAAGAAGGCAAGATCCAGCTGCTCCAGGGGAACGAGGCGCTCGCCGAGGGGGCGATCGCCGCCGGGTGCCGGTTCTTTGCGGGCTACCCCATCACCCCGGCCTCGGAGATCGCAGAGCACATGGCCCTCAAGCTCCCGGCCCTCGGCGGCACCTTCATCCAGATGGAAGATGAAATCGCCAGCATGGGGGCCGTCATCGGCGCATCGCTGGCCGGCATGAAGGCCATGACGGCCACGAGCGGCCCCGGCTTCTCGCTCATGCAGGAGAACATCGGCTTTGCCTGCATGGCCGAGACTCCCTGTGTCGTGGTGAACGTGATGCGGGGCGGGCCCAGCACCGGGCTTCCCACGCTGGCCTCCCAGGGCGACGTCATGCAGGCCCGCTGGGGCACTCACGGCGATCACCCCGTCATCGTGCTGGCCGTCTCGTCCGTGAAGGACTGCTTCGAGATCGCCGTGTTCGCCTTCAACCTCGCCGAAAAGTACCGGGTTCCCGTCATCATCCTCTCCGACGAGGTGGTGGCCCACACGCGGGAGACCTTCGTCCCGCCGTCGCGGGGCGAGATCGAGATCTTCGACCGCCTGAAACCGGCGGTGCCGCCCGAGTGGTATCGCCCCTATGAGGATACGGGGACGGGGGTGCCGCCCATGGCCGCCTTCGGCGACGGCTACCGCCACCACGTGACGGGGCTGACGCACGACGAGCGGGGGTTCCCGACGCAGCGCTCCGACGAGATCGACGCCCTGATGCGCAGGCTCTTCCGGAAGATCACCCAGGGCTTCCACGAGATCCAGCGCGTGGAGAGCTTCATGCTGGAGGATGCCGAGATCGCCGTCATCGCCTACGGATCCGTGGCCCGGTCGGCCCGGCGGGCCGTCGTCGAGGCCCGCGAGCATGGGGTCAAGGCGGGGCTCCTGCAACTGGTGACGCTCTTTCCCTTCCCGCGGCGCTACGTGGAAAAGGTCCTGAAACAGTGTCGGGCCGTCCTCGTGCCGGAGATGAACATCGGGCAGATCAGCCGGGAGGTCAAGCGCGTCCACCGCGACAGCTCGCGCGTGGAGAGCCTGAACCGCGTCGACGGCCGCCTGATCACCCCGCGGGAGATCAGCGACTGTCTCATCAAGATGTACTATTGAGAGGAAACGAATCATGGCTGAGGGCATGACCGGGCTCGTGCACAAGTACCTCCGGCACGAAAAGAAGTTCCCCCACATCTGGTGCCCCGGATGCGGCAACGGTATCGTCTTGGGGTCGCTCATCCGCGCCATCGACCGTCTCGGGCTCGACAAGAACAAGGTTGCCCTCGTCTCCGGCATCGGCTGCTCGGGGCGCATGACCACCTACGCCGATTTCAACACGCTGCACACCCCCCACGGCCGCGCCCTGACCTACGCCACGGGCCTCAAGCTCTCCCGCGAGGATCTCACGGTGATCGTCATCATGGGCGACGGCGACGCCACGGCCATCGGCGGGAACCACTACATCCACGCCGCCCGCCGCAACGTGGACATGACGGCCATCATCGTGAACAACCAGGTCTACGGGATGACGGGCGGCCAGTACTCGCCCACGACCCCGTACGGGGCCAGGACCACGACAACCCCCTACGGGATGGTGGAGCACGCCTTCGACATCTCGGCGCTGGCCGTTGCGGCGGATGCCTCCTACGTGGCCCGCTGCACTGTGTACCACGCGGCCCTGCTCGATCAGCTCATCGAGAGCGCCATCCGGAAGAAGGGTTTCAGCTCCGTGGAGGTGCTCTCCAACTGCCACACCCAGTTCGGCAGGCGTAACAAGATGGCAAGCCCCGTGAGAATGCTCGAGTGGTTCAAGGAGAACGCCGTGCGCATGCACGCCACGTCGAAGATGAAGCCCGAGGAGCTCGAGGGGAAGTTCATCATCGGCGTCCTGGCCGATTCCGAGCGGCCCTCCTACAACGAAGAATACGAGAACGTCCGCGAGCGGGCTAAGGGGAACAATGCGCCGAAACCGCCCGTGCGGTGCGAAGGGTGATGCCGATGCCGGAAAAAAGCGCGGAAGCGGGCATGGAAAAAGGCGTTCGCCGGGAGATCCGCCTCGCCGGTTCGGGCGGGCAGGGGATCATCATGGCGGCCATCGTGCTGGCCGAGGCCGCCGGCGTTCACGAAGGCAAGCAGGTGAGCCAGACGCAGAGCTACGGGCCCGAGGCGAGGGGCGGAACCTGCAAGGCCGAGGTCGTCATCAGCGACACCCCCATCGACTACCCCAAGGTCGCGAAACCGGATTTCATGCTGGCCATGAACCAGGCCTCCGTCAACACCTACTTCGGCGATCTCAAGCCGACGGGCCTCCTGATCGTCGACAGCACGCTCGTCAGCAAGGTCCCCACGGCAAAGACCGTGTCCATCCCCTTCACGAAGATCGCGCGGGAGGAGTTCGGGACGGATCTCGTGGCCAACATGGTGGCCCTCGGCGCCCTGGGCTGGCTCAGCAAGGGGGTTTCCATCGAGAGCCTCGAGGAGGCTCTTCTCTCGCGGGTGCCGCCCGGGACGGAGGAACTCAACCTCCGGGCCCTGCG
>JALOPC010000318.1 GCA_025454095.1 Syntrophales bacterium
GGCCACACCCAATCCACGATACGGGTCATCCAGCCGGGGCGCATCTTGTCGTCGACCACGCCCTTGCCGGCATAGACGATGCGGGCGTCGGCGATGTACTGGGAGTAGATCAGGTTGTCCGTCGTGACATCGTCGGGGCGGCAGATCCCGGTGATCACCATGAACTGATCCTCGGCGTTCACCGTGAGCATGCGCCGGCCCTCGATGACGAGGTTGCCGTTGGGAAGCACGCGGACGACGCGGGCGCTGATTTTCCCCTTCAGGAGGCCGTCGCGGTTGGTCTTGCCCTCGCCCTTCAGGGAATTGTCCGACGCGCCGCCCAGGTTGTACCCCGAAACAAACCGCTTGTCGGGATTGTACTGAACAAACCCGGTGATTCCCGCCGTCGTCGTCGTTTCGCGCTTGGTTTCCGTGTTGGCGTTGTTCTCGCCTTCCGCTTTCTCGTCGACCACGATGGTCACGATGTCGCCGATGTTGCGGGCCTTGCGGTCGGTAAAGAGCAGGTTATTGGACGTCGCCCCCGCCCAGATCGAGCCCGGCGACGGCGTCGGCTTCACCTCGGGAGCGGGCGGCGGCAGCACGACGGGCTCCCGGTGCATGGCGGCATCGTAGCTCGTGGCCAGGCACCCCGTGAGCGACAGAAGCAGAATCAGCAGAAGAGAGGTCTTGACGAGTTTCATGAGCTTGACCCTCCTTTTCTCAGAAGTCCACGCGCACGAGGGACGTGCCCATCACCCGGGCGAAGATGATTTTTTTCGAAGCCACGTTCTGGACGCGGACGAGGTCCCCCTTGCCGCCGTCCTCCTGGCAGAGACCGACGGCCGAAATGACCATGGGGCCGCTCTCGAGAACGATGCGGACGACCTCGCCCTTCTTCACGACGGGCACCGACCGCAGCATCTGCCTCGTGACCTCCGTGCCCGCGTTGAGCCGCGCGACGGCCTTCTTCCCCAGGACATCCGCCGAGTCCGTCAGGACCCCCGTCGTGGCCGTGTCCATCCACTTGCTCGTCACGGTCACGTCGTCGGCGCCGATGATCGCATCGCGCATGATCCCGTGGGTGGTGACGACGACGTCGGTGAGGACCTCGATCCGCACGCGGACCGCCTCCTCGCGCACGACGGTGTCGCCCTTCGAGAAGCGTACCGTGAAGGACGTGCGCCCGATGTAGTGCTCGCCGGCGCGGCTGCGGACCTGCACGTTCGCGGGACCCTCGGGAAGGGACACCTCGGGCATCGAGCCGAAGAATTCGACGCGCACCCGGTCTTTGGGCCAGGGCGCGTTGTCCTCGACGTGTTTCTTCACGGCCTGCTTGATCGCCTTTTCCCCGACGGGCGCCGCGCCGCTGTCGGGCGCGAACCCGCACAGGCAGGCCAGGACGATCAGGAGCACGGCAATCCGGGACAGGGCGGTTGAGCGTTTCATCGCGTCTTACCTCTTGAGGTTGTTGACCAGCTGCAGCATGTTGTCCGCCGTCTGGATGGCCTTGGAGTTGATCTCGTACGCCCGCTGGCCGACGATCATCTGGACCATTTCATCGACGACGTTGACGTTGGACATTTCCAGAAAATTCTGGGAGATGGTCCCGAAACCCTCGGTGTCGGGGTTGCCCGTGACGGGGTCGCCGGAGCCGTCGGTCTTGGCGTAGAGGTTGCGGCCCAGGTTCGTGAGGCCCGCCGGGTTGGCGAACTTGGCCAGCTCCAGGCGCCCCGTGGAGAGCGTCGTCCCGGCCTTGTCCTTGGCCGACCAGGTGCCGCCGGCATCGACGGTGAAGGTGACCGTCCCCGAGGGCACGGTGACCTCGGGGGTGAGCTTGAGCCCCTCGGAATTCACGAGGTAGAGGTCCTTGCTGATCTTCCAGCTCCCCGAGCGGGTGTAGAGCGTCTTTCCGTTGCCGTCGTCGATCTGGAAGAAGCCGTCACCCTCGATGGCCCAGTCGAACCGGTTCCCCGTCTGCTGGTAGTCGCCCTGGGTGAAGCTCTTCTGGATCGACGTGAGTTTCGAGCCCAGGCCCACTTCCATGCCCAGGGGCAGGGCGGTCCCGGAGGTGGTCTCCACGCCGGCCTGCCGGCTGATCTGGTACATGAGGTCCTGGAACTCGGCCCTGGAGCTCTTGAACCCGGTGGTCTGGACATTCGCCAGGTTGTTGGCGACGACGTCCTGGTTGATCTGCTGGGCCAGCATGCCCGTTGCCGCCGTGTATAACGATCTGATCATGGTTGCCTCCCGTGCCTGTTCGCCTAGGTCAGTTTGCCGATCCGGCTCGTCGCCAGACGGTCCTGGTCGCTTATGGTCTGCATGATTTTCAGATAGGCCTCGAAGGAGCGCTGGATGTCGATCATCTCGACCATCTCCTTCACGGCCTGGACGTTGGAGGTCTCGAGGTAGCCCGACCGGACCTCCGGGTTGTCCAGCGGGGTCTGTTCGGCCGTGGCGGAAGCCGCAAAAAGGCCTGACCCGCGTTTCACGAGCGCGTCCTTCTTCTTGAAATCGACGATCTTCAGCTTGCCCGCATCGTTGCCGTCGACGTTGATGGTGCCCGCATTCGAGATCTCGATCTTGCGGCCGGAAATCGTGATTCGGCCGCCCTCGCCCATCACGGCATCGCCGGACATCGTCGTCAGTTCGCCGTTCTGGTTGAGGGTGAAGCTGCCGTTTCTCGTGTAGCGCTCGCCGTCCCTGGTCTCGATGACGAAGTAGCCCTCGCCCTGGATGGCCACATCGAGCGGGTTGCCGCTCTTCTGCAGCGTCCCCGGCGAGTGGTCGATCAGGACAACGGGGTTGTGGCTGAAGCGCACGAAGGCAAGCCGTTCGGCCTTGTACCCCGGCGTATTGGCATTGGCCAGGTTGTGGGTCACGTAGTCGTGCTGGGAGAGTTTCTTGACGGCCGCGCTGACCGCCGTGTTCACACCGTACATCATGGCAATCGTTTCCGCTCCTGATGGTGTTGACCCCATAGAAGGCAACGGGTGTGCCAGGAGACACGGGTATCGGGGATCGGGTCCAGGGCATCGGGCAAGAGAGGAAAAACAGAACTTAAGCTATTGATTTTAAATGATTATTTCAGATGGTTCCTTTTGCGGTTCAAAAGGACCGGAAGGCCGAAGAAAGTGGGTCTACGACCAGGGATGGGTAATTTTGGGCGGGACGGGAAAATATTGCCTGCGAGATGTCTTTAGACCTTTGACTGGTTTTCGATACCCCATACCCGAACCCCTAGACCCGAGACCCGATACCCTGCTGTTCCCGGTACTGCTCGTTGGCGGAATAGACGAAAGCGAGGATTTCCGCCACGGCCCGGTACAGTTCGGGCGGGATCTGCCGGTCGATGTCGAGTTTGCTCAGGATCTGGACGAGGGCCTTGTCCTCGCGCACGGGGATGTCGTGGCGGCGGGCCAGTTCGATGATTTTTTCGGCTACATGTCCACTGCCCTTTGCCGTGAGCCGCGGGGCATCGCTATTGTCCGGATCGTAGCGGATCGCCGCCGCCATCTTCGGCACCTCCGCCCGCTTCTTTCTGTTTTCAAATCCTTTTCTCTTCATCACCCTGAACCCTGTCCCCTGGACCCTGAACCCTTTCTATGCGAAGACGCTCAGCATCTGCCCGTCTCCATGGAGTTCTTTCCGGAGGCACGTCTCCATCGTCTCGCGGACCCGGCTGTCGACCCGGACCCTGAGATCCGCCACACGGTACCCGGCCTGGGACAGCCGGCCTTCCAACCCGGGGAGCAGTCCGGAGACGAACGATGCCGCGTCATCGCCTTCGCAGTGCACGCTGCAGGTCACCGCGCCGGCGCTGAAGTGCGCCTGCGCCATCACGCCGCCGAGGGCATCCATCTCGAGGGCAAGAAGCACGCGAAACGCGCCGTTGCGCCTCTCCGCCCCGGGGCCCTGTCCCTCCCCCCTGCCGATGAAGATGTCCGCCGTTCCCGCGAGGCCGGCAAACAGAAGAGGCACCTGGAAAAGGAGTTTGCCCTCGTTTTCCTGCAGGTGGACATTGAGAACCTGGAGGCGTTCGATCGCCCGCACGGCTTTTTCCAGGGCCGGGGCCCATTCGCGGATTGTCTTTTCGCCTTCGGATGCGGACTCCTCAAGAATCTTCATCAGGCTTGCCTTGAGGCTGGCCGACGAAGGAAGCGGATGCTCGCCGGGTTTTTCCAGAACTTTCTTCAGGTCGCTCTCCGAGAGCAGGCCGAGCGCCCGGGCGAAG
>JALOPC010000319.1 GCA_025454095.1 Syntrophales bacterium
CCCTGGGCAATGCCGCCGCTGCGCTCGGAGCGCATCGGGAAGGCCACCCCGAGCAGCGCCAGAATCAGGCTCACGAAGACGAAGGCGATCTTACCCTGGAGGTCCGTCTCGTATCGCGTGGCGTCATAGCCCTCCTGGCGGAGCTTCCGGATGTAGTTCCTCAGCTCGCGGAAGCCCATCTGGTCGGCGCTCTTCTGCACGACCTGGAGGTCCTCGGGCTTCTCGGCAATCTCGACGGCCAGCATGGACAGGCGCTCGATGGTCGGGAAGTCCCTGCCCGAGAAGGTCGTCCGGAGGACGTCCCGGAGCTCCCAGCGCTCGCCCGTCCACTGGGCCTCCCGGGCGTCGATGCGGGAAGCGAGGCTGAACCCGGGATCGAGATAGTGGATCGTGACGCCCCGGATCCGGTTCTCCGAGGGGGAGAAGAGCTTGAAGTTGTAAATGGCGTTCTGGCTCTTGTACCAGATCGCGTTTTCCTTGAAAGCCCCCCACTCCTTTTTCTTCTGCACCTCGGCGTACTTGATGTACTCGGCCCGCCAGTTGGCCGCGGGGGTGACAAACTCGTTGAGCAGGAAATTCAGGGCGCAGGCGAGCAGCGAAAAAGCCAGCACGGGCAGGGCGATCCGGTGGAGCCCGATCCCGTTGGCCTTCATGGCCACGATCTCGTGGTTCCGCGAGAGAAGCCCGAAGGTGATCAGCGCGGCCAGCAGGACGCAGGCGGGCATCATCATGGCCACGATGGAGGGCACCGTGTAGAGGTGGTAGGACACAATCTGCCCCAGGGTCGCGCTGTTGCTCAGGAACATCCGGATCCGCTCGAAGAAGTCCACCACCATGTACAGGCACAGAAAGGCGAGCAGCACGAAGCCGAAGGTCAGGACGAACTCCCGAGCGATGTATCGGTCGAGCACGGTCATGGGCTCACCCGTCCCCTATCCGGATCGGCAGCCACTTCGGGGCGATCCCGCGCTCCCGGGCCCGGGCGAAATAGACGTAGAGGCCCGCGGCCATGAACAGCACGTTGGGGGCCCAGACCCCGATGACGGCCGGCAGCTTCCCCGTCTCGCCCAGCGCTTTCCCGTAGAGCAGGAAGACGTAGTAGACCATGACGAGCGCCAGGCCGACGGTGAAACCCCGCATCTTGCCCGACCGGCTCGACTGGATCCCCAGCGGGATGCCCAGGAGGGCGAAGATCAGGCACGTGAAGGGGCTGGCCAGCCTCTGGTTGAGTTCGATCAAAAGCTCGCGCCTCGTCGGGCCCTGGGGCTCCGGGTTGTCGATCCCGCGGCGAAGGTCCAGGAGCGTCATCTCGTCGAGCTTGCTGAACTTGACCCGTCGCTCGTCCGCCGCGGAGCCCTTGAAGTCGAGCCGCACGTCGTAGGTGCTGAAATCGACCTTCTTGTAGTTTTTGAACTGGCCGTCGACGGTGTGGATGCTGCCGCCCTCGAGCCGGAGCGTGACCGTCAGGGACTGCGGGTTCGAGATCAGCGTGCCCCGCGAGGCGACGATTGTGCTCGGCTCGTCGATGGTCCGGTCGTCGTAGAGCAGAACCCCCTCCATGGCGTCCCCGCTGACGGGGATCCGGTCCGCGTAGATGACGATACCGCGGAAATCGTCGTTGAACACCTTCTCCTTGATCCCCACGCTGGCTTTCTGCTTGACGATCGCGAACAGGAGGTTCTTCGCCTCGAGATTGCCCTTGGGGATGAGGAAAAAGCTGGTGAGGGCCGACAGGCAGAATGCGATCAGGGCCGCCGCCATGACGGGGGCGGCGATCTGGTGGAGGCTCAACCCGCAGGCCTTCAGGACGGTGAACTCGTTGTCCCGGGACAGGCGCCCGATGCCGATCAGGATCGCGATGATGAGGGCCAGGGGAATCGTGAACAGCATGAGCGCGGGCATCAGGTAGAGAATCAGCCGCAGAATGTCCGTGAAGGACACCCCTTTGTTGATCATGAGGTCGACAAGGCTCAGGATGCGGCCCATGATCAGCACGAAGGTGAAGACGAAGAGCGTCATGAGGAAGGGGTAGAGAGTTTCCCGGAAGATATATCGGTTCAGGATGCTGAACATGCCCGTGTGCCGTCCCAACACTTCAAGTATCAGTTTTTTCTTTATTAATCCAATCAAATCCTGTAAATCAACGATTACTTTCTTCCCCGAGGCGGAGCCCGTCAACCGGTCACGGGCCCGGAAGGAGACGCGCCATGATCGATCTGCACACGCATTCGCTCTTCAGCGACGGGGAGCTGATCCCGTCGGAGCTGGCCCGAAGGGCCGCCGTGACGGGATACCGCGCCATGGCCATTACGGATCATGCCGATCACTCCAATTTCGATTTCATCCTTGGCCGGGTGTCCCAGGTCTGCGGGAAGATCTCCGAAGCCTACGGGATCCTGGTCCTGCCGGGAATCGAGATCACCCACGTGCCGCCGCGCTATATCGCCGCGCTGGCGAAAGAAGCACGGAAGGCCGGGGCCCGGGTCATCGTCGTGCACGGCGAAACCCTGGTGGAGCCCGTCGCGGAGGGGACGAACCTGGCCGCCGTGCAGTCCGACATCGACATCCTGGCTCACCCGGGCCTCATCGACGAGGACTCGGTGAAACTGGCGGCCAAGGCGGGCATTCACCTGGAGATCTCCGCCCGGAAGGGCCACAGCCTCGGAAACGGCCACGTGGCGGCGCTTGCCCGCAGGCACGGCGCCCCCCTGGTGCTCAACACCGATACGCACTCGCCCGGCGATCTCGTGACCCGCGAATTCGCCAGGCGCGTTGCCCGCGG